>CANCBK010000013.1 GCA_947374315.1 Burkholderiaceae bacterium
AAGGAAATTTCCGAGATATTTGACGAAGATAGGGATAATTTCCGAGATATTTGACGAATCGCTTTCAAGATAGCTGACTATAAATTTATAACTTATTGATTTATATAGTCATCGATTTCTGAGATGGATGCATATCGTCACATCTTGCACTTTCTATAATAGGGGTAGGCAAGTAGGAGGATTCCTACACATAAATAAGCTTTAAGCCCTTACTACTCCAATCTGTCATGCCTAGACTGGCTAATCACTGATTGGAGAATGCTGATGAGCCCGAAATCCCGGCTGTACACGCTTGTAAAGGCTTGGAAGAACAAACCCTTCCAAGAAGTGCGCGACGCCTGTGGCCAACCTTGGCTTGGCCTGAGTAGCGAAGCGCTCGAAGAACACCAATCCTGGTCCAAGCGACAAGCGATTAGTAACGAACCCATCTTTAACCCTCAAGGAACAAAGCTGACGAGCTCTTTATTTAGACCATTACTAACCGCCACCGATACCCAGCTCCTCAGATTATTCATGGAGGGCTTAGACACAATCACCTATTGGTATCGAAGCGGTCGCTTTATTCCAGGGATCTTGCCCCTCCCCGCACAACACCTAGCATCGAGTGACTTTATAGATGCCTTGAGTGATCTGATCCTCAACTCGCGACTCCCCGTGGGTCTCGTCAGTCTAGGCATCCACCAAGCCTCAGATACTGACTCGATGGATTCTTGCAAAGAGGGTTTATTACGGATGCGCCGTCTTGGCGTCTTAATACACCTGCTGGACTTTTCTGGAGCGGTATCGCAAATGCGCTGGGTTGAAGAAACACAACCTGAAGCGATTCATCTGGAGATGGGTCAGTTCCGCAGCGAGGGCTTGCCGCCTGAAATGGCCTCCCTTAACCAGCAATTCCAAAGCCAGATCTATGCCAGCAATATCACCCTGGTGAAGGATCTAGAAAATGCCCTTGCTCTCGGAGCGCACCACAGCTATGGCGGACTCATGATGCCACCAGTCAGTCGCCATCAAATGCTACACATTAGCGATAGCCGTATCGCTAAAGCCATTTTTTCGCTGCACCCTCATAAAAACCAAAACGGAGACAAGTAATGAGAAAACGCGTGATGTTGGTAGATGACCATCCAGCTATGCTGATGGCTTTAAAAAGTATGTTGCAGGATCAGCTGTTATTTGAGATAGCAGGGCAAGCGCAAAACGGTGAAGAGTGCCTGCGCTCAATAAAAGAAGTAAACCCAAATATGGTGATTCTGGATTTGGATATGCCAAAAACAGATGGGTTTGATGTCATCCGTCGAATTGGCTTAATGCATCCTGAAGTGCGAATTCTAGTTTTATCCAGCCTAGATGAAGCAGTCTATGGCGGCAGGGTTAGATCCTTAGGCGCGCATGGCTTTGTAAATAAGACTGCCGGAGCAGATGTCATTCTGGCTGCCTGCGTTGCCATCTCTCAGGGATACACCTTCTTCACCCATGGAAAGAATGGCAATACTTCTTTGAGTGATAACGACAAGCTGGCATTGATATCGGACCGCGAGTTGCAAGTCATGAAATATCTTGGCAAAGGTAGCACTAATCAACAGATATCGGACTTACTGCATATCAGCAATAAGACTGTTGCCACTTACAAGACAAGGGTTTTTGACAAACTAGGCATTAACAATATTGCTGACTTGATTTTGTTCTGCCGCATGAACAACATCATCGAAAGCTAAGGCAATCATGCATCGATTCATATTAAAAAGACTTGCCCCACTCTGTTTATTTGCTGGAGGAATAGCTCACGCTGGATTCTTCAGTACTGCAGAACAAATATGGATCGATGCCCATCCTGTAGTGCGCTTTAGCATTCATGAAAAGTACGCGCCCTATTTAAAGCAATCCAGTAACCCTAAAGAGATTGGCGTATTTCAATCCTTGCTATCCAAACTCGAAGATTGCACGCGACAAAAATATATTCCCGTATGGAGAAAATCTGATCCAGAAGGCCTTCATCAACTTGCTAGGGGCGAAGTCAATTTCATCATCGATCCACCGAAGTTGACCGACCATCTATTAAAATTTGGCACCCCCTCAAAACCGATCTTCTGGGGGCATGATGCCGTTGTCACTAAAGAATCAATAAAGGCAGAAGATCCCATTAGAGAATCGAAAGTGATCTACTTTAATCGAGGTCTTGAGAATGCGCCCTCAGCCATCAATGAAGAACACCCAGAGGCCAACTCTGCCGAGAACTTAATTCAAGCGCTCATCAGAAATGATATTCAGGCTTTGGTGATGCCTATGCGCTTGGCATACCAACTCATGCAAGACCCCAAAAACCCAGACCTCAAAATGGATGGGCTGTATAGCCGGGAACCTTTTTCGTATCACTGGTTGATATCGCACCAAGACAATCCCTTGCATGATGTCATCAATCATTTTCTGGATGACTTAGACCCCATTGCCTCACGCAGCCTTTTTGCATTTGGTGAGCCGACTTTAGAGAAAACCTCCAATAATCACTTCACTATCCTTCACTGGCTGAGCTCGGCGCTACTCTTGCTTATTAGTGGAGGATTTTTCTATCAACTCCAAAGAAAGTATTCTCATCAAAAACAAACCATATTGGGATTATTGCGCTCAAAAGAGGTGGCTGAAAAAGCCAATGCAGCAAAGTCTGCTTTTCTGGCAACCATGAGCCATGAAATTCGAACGCCAATGAATGCCATTCTGGGAGTTCAAGAGTTGCTACTCGGTAGTGCGCAGTTTCCCAAGAAAGATAGATCTCTGCTCAAGAGCGCTCAGACCTCCGCCGAATCTCTCTTGGGCATGCTCAATCAAGTGCTAGACATATCCAAAATTGAGGCCGGCAAGCTCACCCTCAATTTAGAGCCCTGCAATCTATCTCAGCTAGTGATGGATATTCATGCGGCATTCTCTACCGTGGCCATAAAGCAAAACCTGTTGCTCCATACCTCTATAGATCCGCGGACGGCAGAAGTCTTGATGGTTGATTCCCTGCGGCTACGACAAGTGCTGCAGAACTTATTAAGTAATGCCATTAAGTTCACCTCCCAAGGTGAGATCTACTTCTCCATTACCGTACTCGCTGATGATCATGCAGGTCAGTTGGTGGAATTCAGGGTAATTGATACCGGTGTTGGTATGGGTAGCGCACAAATTGAATTAGCCCTTCAGGCGTTTGAGCAAGTCCCTTCCGCGCAGGAAGCTGAATTAGGCGAACAAAGCAGAGGAACGGGCCTGGGGCTCACGATCACGAATCACCTCATAAACTCCATGAACAGTCACCTCTACTTTGAGAGTGCGCCAGGCTTTGGAAGTAATGTGCATTTTTCAGTCGCCCTACCCAGAACCAGCATTGCCGCCTCAAAAGTTTCCTTTTTTGATTCCTTAACGCAATCCCCGCGAAGATTGATATCTAAAAGAGCGGGTCAAGGCAACAATCTCCTTCATGCGCTAGTCGTTGAAGATCACCCAGCGAGCCGTCAAATTCTTTCACTTCAGCTGGAAGCACTCGGAATCAAAACCTGGGTTTGCGAAAATGCCAATACAGCGCTCGAGCGCATGCGTGATCAGCGCTTTGATCTGATGCTTACCGATCAATCGATGCCGGGCATGCAAGGATCCGATCTAGCAAAACAGGTGCGGGAATTAGGCAATCGCGAATTGATCATTATTGGCGTCACTGCCGATATTTATGCTCTCGATTCTCGCCATCAATTTTTATCCGCCGGCATGAATGGCATTCTAATTAAGCCGCTCAGCTTGGGTGCGCTTGAAAATGAGCTCATGCGTTACTTTGACTCGAACAACGCTACTATTGACACTGCCGATGAGTATTCTTTTGATGCTTTTGCCAACTTAATCAAAGATGATCCCTACCAAATCATCGTGATCTTAGATGAGATTCAGAAAGTGCATCGGGAGGTATTGGCTCAACTAGATTTAGATCAAAATAAGGCCCCAGTCGATGAAATCCAGTTTCAAAGTCTGGTGCATAAAGTCAAAGGTGGGGCGCAATTGCTCGATGCTAAGCAATGCATCTCCACCTGCGAGGCATTGGCGCTGCGTGACCCAGCATTACCTGAGCGCATTGCACAATTCATCACTCTCTTAAAAAAGCAAAACCAGAATATTGAAGCCTGCAAGAAACGATTTCGCCCAAAGTCATCGGAACTGTAGCCACATAAGCGCCAAGGTTTATCCTATGGGGAATGCGCGCCCTCTATTTACTGCCCCCCACCCCCTCTGTGCTGGCGACCCTCTGGGTCTGCTTGCTACTCTGCACACCAGCTCAGTCTGCGGTCTTGGTTTCCCAAGAAGCCGCTCTGCAGTACATCCCCAATGCAATGGCTGCCAGCCTGGAAAAGAACCAGATTCCTAAAGATGCAGTCAGCATCTCCGTCATGGAAATTGAGCCCGGCCACCCTGGAAAGCTCACCGCTAAAACAGCATTAGATTGGCGCTCTAAGCAGACTATGCACCCAGCTTCAACCATGAAGATTTTAACCACGCTCACAGGTCTCGATGTTTTAGGCCCGCAATATCGCTGGCATACTAATATCTATACCGATGGCCTGATTCGTCAGGGCACCCTAAAAGGAAATCTGTATTTACAGGGTACCGGCGATCCAAAACTCGTTCCTGAAGAGTTAGCCAAACTGATGAAGGCTCTACAAAATTTAGGTATTCAAAAAATTGATGGCAATTTATTTTTTGATAGAAGTGCCTATGCACCCAATGTTATGGAGCCTAATACCATTGATGGTGAATCTTTACGCGCATACAACGTGCCGCCAGATCCCCTGCTCTACGCCTTTAGAACCCTCTCCTTCCAGCTAGGAAAATCTCCTACTGCGAACTTCATTGATGTTGCTTATACGCCAGCACTATCGCAGTTAAAAGTACTTAATCAGATGCAATTAGTTGATCGATCATGCGATAACTGGAAAAGTAATATTCGCTTTAACTTAGATCCCGAAGGATCCAGCACTAATACCGAACAACTCCTCACGGCGCAATTTTCTGGAAGCTTCCCCAACACCTGCAAGGAAGTGAACTACAACGTCGTCGCTTTGGATGCGAATACCTTCCTAACCCAAGGATTTACCGCAGCTTGGGAGTTGGCGGGCGGAACCTGGGTACAAACACCTACCGGCAATGCAGGCACAGTGCCGCTTGCCGCTCGCCTACTTCTCCAGTTTGAAGGTATCCATCTTGCAGATGATGTGCGGGATATTAATAAATATTCCAACAATGTCATGGCTAGGCAACTGATGCTCACCTTAGCCTTGGAGAAGATGGGCAAACCAGCAACCACTGAAAATGGTGAGTTAGTCATTCAAAGCTGGCTAAAAGAATTGGGACTACAGTTTCCAGAACTCGTGATTGAGAATGGTTCTGGCCTATCACGGAATGAGGCCATCTCTGCGGAGCATATGAATCAACTACTCGTATCCGCTCGCAATCTACCTGTTGGGGATATTTTTTATAACAGCCTGCCGATTGCAGGAACCGATGGCACGATGAGAAATCGTCTGATGGCGGAGTTACGAAAATTTCTGAATCTCAAGAAAAAGCCTGAGGCCCGAATTAAAACTGGATCACTCGCTGATGTTAGAGCAATATCAGGTTATGTGATGAGTAAATCGGGCAAGATGTACGCAGTGACGTCATTCATCAACCACCCCAATGCTTGGAGAGGCCTAGAGGCACACGATCAGCTATTGGCGTGGCTACTGAATGATGGGCCAGAACCAAAGCAGGCGCGCTGAAGTCGATCCCGCACTCCGTCCCACTCTTCACCTACAGGCGGCTCTGGAAATAGAATCAAGTCCCAACCCTGTTGATCCAAGTCTCGCAAAGAGCGATACAAGCGACTGGCAAATGCCGCGCTATCACTAGGTACGATGACTTCCTCAAAATGCACTGATGGATGCCCATCATGCCCTAAAGAAGAATCTGAATCCCATACCGCAACCGCTACCCGTGACTTGATATCTGGGAACTCGCTCAGCGCATCCAAGACTCGCCCCGGTGAATACATTCGTAATGGTGTCGTTGGCGCGTAATGCGCACGCAGGCTACCAGAGACTCTTGGCAGACTAGCATCTTGTTCAGCTTCACTGCCTTCACCAGGTAGATATACCTTGATGCCGGTCTTGGAAAAAATCTCGCTAGGCGTAATCAGTCCTGGCCGCAACAACACCGCACGATCACCAGAGGACAAGTCGATAATGGTGGATTCAATACCCACAGTGCAATCACCGCCATCCAGAATCATGAGATCGAGCGTGCCATCAAATTCACTGCGGACATCGGCTGCACTGGTTGGGGATACTTTTCCAAAACGATTTGCGGACGGAGCTACAACCCCACCCTTAAATTTACGCAACAATTCTTGCGCAAGAGGATGGGCGGGCGCACGAATCGCTACCGTATCTTGACCGCCAGTAAGCTCAGTTAAAACGCTTTTATCTTTTTTGAAAACCAGTGTTAGCGGACCTGGCCAAAATTCATTAATGAGCTTCAGTGCATCTTCGGATAAATCTCTTACCCATGGCGCTACTACTGGCACCCAATCAACCTGTGTCTGATCAAATTTATCAGGCGCTGCTAAATGAACAATCAGAGGGTGATTTGAAGGTCTGCCTTTAGCAGTAAAAATCTTTTTGATTGCCTCAGGATTCTTAGCATCTGCCCCTAGACCATAAACCGTCTCGGTTGGAAATGCGACTAGACCACCGTCTCGCAAGGTTTGTACAGCTTCATTAATCACTGCAGAGCTATTGGCGGACATGAGCTTAGGGCTCGATCCCTAATTCAAGCGCAACCGCTGCGCAATTTTGCCGGGCTTGATTGAGTGACTCACCCAAGCAGTTGATGTGCCCCATCTTTCGACCCACGCGTGGATCTGACTTGCCATATAAATGGAGCTTTGCATCCGGGTGTGCCAACACTTGATTCCAGGCAGGCTCTCTTGCCTCGAGCTCATCACCCTCAAACCAAAGGTCGCCCAATAGATTCAGCATCGACACTGGCGCTAGCAAGCGGGTATCCCCCAAAGGCAGGCGCGCCATACTTCTGACCTGTTGCTCAAACTGGCTGCTCACACAGGCATCCATGGTGTAGTGACCAGAATTATGGGGACGTGGTGCAATCTCATTCGCCACAATATCACCACTTTTGAGTACAAAAAATTCCACACACAACACGCCCACGTAATCAATCTTCCGAATGAGTGCCTTGGCGGCCTCAATCATTTTTTTCTCTTGCGCAGGCTTCAGTGATGGCGCTGGCACAGTAGAGGTATGCAAAATACCATCACGGTGAATATTTTGAGAAACCGGATAGGCAACCACCGCGTCATCATATCCGCGCACCACCAATGCGGAAACCTCAAAATCCAAATCCATCCGTTTTTCAAGAACGCAAGGCACTTTTCCTAACTCAGCCCAAGCAGCGGCTAAGTTTTCAGATTCATAAACAGTCATTTGGCCTTTGCCGTCATAACCCATACGAGCTGTTTTTAATATTCCAGGGAAAAGATCTGCAGGCACATGCTCGATATCCGCATCCCGCTCAAGCACACAGTATGGCGCTGGGCCAATATTGGTTTCAGCCTTCCAAGTCGCCAAAAACTTTTTCTCCGCGACCCGGTTTTGGGCTAGAGATACACAGCTGCTACGGGGCGCCACAAACACACCTAAGGACTCAAGCTCATCTAAGGCCTGGGCAGGAACATTTTCAAATTCAGTGCTGACGGATTTACATAAGCTCGCCATCTCTTTGAGGGCAGCAGAGTCTGTGTAATCTGCTTGAATAAATTTTTCGGCGATCGAACCAGCAGGACTATCTGCGCCAGGATCAAGGACGCACACTTTATATCCCATCGCTTGTGCGGCTTGTGTAAACATCCGCCCCAGTTGACCGCCACCCAAAATTCCTAAATACGAACCCGGCAAAATGGGTTCCAAATGATTCGCCATCTTTCTAATATCCTGGCAAATTCATGGAGCGTGCCGCCTCAGACTGCTTCTCACGGAACATCTCCAGCTGCTTTGCTAAGTCCGGATCATTCACCGCTAAGTTGGCGATGACATGCAAGGCTGCATTCGCTGCACCCGCTTCACCAATAGCAAATGTTGCCACTGGAATGCCTTTCGGCATTTGCACGATGGAGTAAAGAGAGTCTTCGCCCCGTAAATATTTACTGGCGACAGGAACACCATAAATTGGAACAATCGTTTTAGATGCCAACATGCCTGGCAGATGCGCAGCACCGCCGGCACCAGCAATAATCGCCTGCAAGCCATTTTTGGATGCATTTTCTGCATACTGAAACATGTCATCTGGCATGCGGTGGGCAGAGAGGACCTTAGCTTCATGAGGAATGCCAAATTGCTCCAGCATTTGAGCAGCATGTTGCATGGTGTCCCAATCCGAATTGGAGCCCATCACTATTCCAACTATTGGCTTCTTACTCATCTACCTCTCCAAATACCCTAATCTAACGCAGTTCATTTTTAAGGTTCATCTATCTAAGACCCCATTATCCCAGCCTTTTTAGGGCCCAAGGAAATTAGGCCCTAGTCAGTCGCGCCAAAGCTTCGCGGTACTTTTCCGCTGTTTTATCAATCACATCCGCTGGCAAGGCAGGGGCAGGGGCTGTTTTGGGCCAAAGCTTGCCATCAACCATCGCCGTTTCCAACCAATCCCGGACAAACTGCTTGTCGTAGGAAGGTGGGTTTGCGCCCACATAGTAAGTTTCAGCAGGCCAAAAACGGGAGGAATCAGCCGTCAAGATCTCATCCATCAATACCAACTGACCAGCATCATCCAAGCCAAACTCAAACTTGGTATCGGCAATGATAATTCCACGAGTGGCAGCGTACTCAGAAGCTTCTTTGTACAAACGAATACTGACTTCACGAATTTGATTAGCCAACACCTCACCAATCATCTCAATCACTTTATCGAAAGAGATGTTTTCATCATGCTCACCCATTTCTGCTTTTGCAGCAGGAGTAAAAATAGGCTCGGGTAATTTCTGGGCATTTTCCAAGCCTTCTGGCAATGCAATACCGCACACCTTACCCGTCTCCTTGTAATCTTTCCAGCCGCTACCAGCAAGGTAGCCACGCACTACTGCTTCGACCAAGATCGGCTTGAGGCGCTTTGCTACTACGGCGCGTCCCTTCACCTGATCCACTTCATTGGCAGGCACAACACTTTCAGGATCAATGCCCGTTAAGTGATTAGGAATCACATTGGCTAGCTTATCAAACCAAAAGTTCGCCATTTGGTTGAGCACAATACCCTTTTCGGGAATCGGCTGACCCATGACTACATCAAAGGCAGACAAACGATCCGTAGTGACCATTAATAACTTGTCATCACCGAGCGCATAGACATCGCGCACTTTCCCCTTGGAGAGTAAAGGCAGTGACTTAATAGAGGTTGCGTACAAAGCTGGCATATTTATCTCACTTCACAATCTGGGCTAATTTGCCACTCTTATACAGCTCAGCCATTTTCTCTAAAGGAATCGGCTTAATTTTTGAAGCTTGGCCTGAGCTACCAAATGCGTTGAAGCGGGCGATACACACCTTTTTAGCAGCTTCACGTGCAGGCTTCAAGTAATCACGCGGATCAAACTTACTAGGATTCTCAATGAGGTAACGACGAATGGCGCCAGTCATTGCCAGGCGAATATCCGTATCGATATTGATCTTGCGTACGCCATTCTTAATGCCTTCTTGAATTTCTTCTACCGGCACGCCATAAGTTTCCTTCATGTCACCACCAAACTCACGAATCTCTGCGAGTAATTCCTGGGGAACGCTGGAAGAACCATGCATCACCAAATGTGTATTTGGAATACGCGTATGAATTTCTTTAATCCGCTCGATCGCTAAGATATCGCCCGTAGGCTTCTTGGTAAATTTGTAAGCGCCGTGACTAGTACCAATCGCAATCGCTAAAGCATCGCACTGCGTTGCCTTTACAAAGTCAGCCGCTTGCTCAACATCAGTTAATAATTGCTCACGCGTCATCTTGCCATCGGCGCCGTGACCATCTTCCTTATCGCCTTCCATGGTTTCCAATGAACCGAGAACGCCTAACTCAGCCTCAACCGTAACCCCGATAGAGTGGGAAAACTTCACCACCTCCCTGGAAACCTCGACGTTGTATTCATAGCTAGCAACGGTCTTGCCGTCAGCCTCGAGCGAACCATCCATCATGACACTCGTAAAACCACTCTTAATAGCAGCCATACATACTGCCGGACTTTGACCATGATCCTGATGCATCACGACAGGAATATGCGGATAGGCCTCAACCGCTGCAGAAATGAGATGGCGTAAGAATGCTTCACCAGCATATTTGCGAGCGCCAGCTGAAGCCTGCATGATGACTGGAGAGTCTGCCTCGTTAGCAGCCTCCATAATGGCGGTAACCTGCTCCAGATTGTTAACGTTAAATGCTGGCAGGCCGTAGCCGTTTTCAGCAGCGTGATCCAAGAGTTGTCTTAAAGATACTAAAGCCATAATGATCTCGTAATTAAATGGTTATTGATAAATGATTGAATAGCGATTTGCAATAAAAGTGAGTTACTTCACTTGAATAATTTTTAATGAGTTAGTGCCACCAGGCTCACCCATTGGCTCACCCGAAGTCAGAACAACCACATCACCCTGCTTCACCACACCCAACTGCTTCAAGCAATCCTCTACTTCTTGAAGCGCCGTATCGCGGTGCTTGGTGTAATCCAAACTAATAGGGTAAACATTGCGATATGTGCTGAGCGCACGCTGGGTAGCAATCTTCGAAGTTAAAGCAAAAATGGGTACATGGATATTGTGGCGACTCATCCACACCGCAGTAGAGCCGGAGTCAGTGAGCGCAGCAATTGCATTGGCATTGAGGTGGTGCGCGGTAAACAAAGCGCCCAACGCAATGGTTTGATCAATGCGTGAGAAAGTTTGATCCAGAAAATCGGTATCCAGTTTTACACGGTCAGACTTTTCAGCCTCGACGCAAATCTCAGCCATCGCCTTAATGGTTTGTACTGGATACATGCCGGCAGCCGATTCAGCGGAGAGCATAACCGCGTCCGTTCCATCCAATACCGCATTGGCCACATCGCTGACCTCGGCACGCGTTGGCACTGGCGCATTGATCATGGATTCCATCATCTGCGTTGCAGTGATTGTGAATTTATCCGCCTCAAGCGCCAGTTTAATCATGCGCTTTTGTAAGGCCGGAACCGCTGGATTACCCACCTCAATCGCTAAATCGCCACGAGCAACCATAATGCCGTCGCTCTCAGCAATGATGCTATTTAAAGCCTCAATCTCAATGGCTTCAGCACGCTCAACTTTTGCAATCGTGCGAACTTTACCTACACCATACTTTGCACTAGCGGCATCCGCTAGCTTGCGGGCATAGGCCATATCAGCACCATCTTTTGGAAAGCTAATTGCCAGAAAATCCACTCCCATGGCAATCGCCGCATCTAAGTCGGCGATGTCTTTTTCTGTTAATGCGGGAGCAGTCAAGCCACCGCCAGCACGATTAATGCCCTTATTATTGGAGAGTGGGCCACCCTGCTCTACGAGAGTAACGATTGCTCCGCCCTTCACATGCTCAACACGCAATACGACTAAGCCATCATTTAATAAGAGTCGATCACCTGGCTTCACATCGCCAGGCAGCTCTTTGTAATCTAAGCCTACACACCCTTGGTTACCGAGCTCGCAATTGACATCCAAAATAAATTGGTCGCCTTCTTTTAATAGAATTTTGCTATCAACAAATTTACCAACACGAATTTTTGGACCTTGGAGGTCGGCCATGATGCCAACCTCCTTACCCACTTCCGCGGAAATGCTGCGCACCAAATCATGACGTGCCTTGTGGTCTGCCACAGTGCCATGTGAAAAGTTCATCCTCACCACATCCACACCCGCACGAATCATCTCACGCAATACTTCAGGCTTCTCTGAAGCAGGCCCTAGCGTAGCAATGATCTTGGTTGCTCTCAACATACTTAGTCTTTCGCTCTTTCAGCAAGTACCGCAAAGGCTGGCAAGGTTTTACCTTCCAAGAACTCTAGGAAAGCGCCACCACCGGTGGAGATGTAATCCACTTGATTCTCAATGCCGTATTTCGCAATTGCGGCCAAAGTGTCGCCGCCGCCCGCAATCGAGAATGCGGGTGAATGCGCAATCGCCGCAGCCAGCATCTTGGTGCCGCCGCCAAATTGATCAATCTCAAAGACACCCAGTGGTCCATTCCAGACAATCGTGCCAGCATGCGCCAACATGATGGATAAACGCGCCGCTGTTTTAGGGCCGATATCCAAAATCATGTCGTCTTCAGCAACTTGATCGGCAGATACTCGATTGGCGCGTGCCAGCGGAGAAAGCTCATTGGCCACTACGACATCTTCAGGAATCGGAACATGCGCGCCACGCTTTTCCATAATCTCCATAATTTCTCGGGCTTCATCAACCAAGTCGGGCTCAGCCAATGATTTACCAATAGGCAAACCTTTGGCCAACATAAATGTATTCGCAATCCCACCACCCACAATCAATTCATCCACCTTGTCCGCCAAGGCCTTCAGGATCGTGAGCTTAGAAGATACCTTTGAGCCCGCCACAATCGCTACAAGCGGGCGTTTAGGGCTTGCTAGGGCGCGACTTAACGCATCCAACTCTGCGGCCATTAAGGGGCCCGCACAAGCAATCGGCGCAAATTTCGCTACGCCATTGGTGGTTGCCTCTGCGCGATGCGCAGTACCAAAGGCATCGTTGACATACACATCACATAGAGCGGCAATTTTCTTGGCCAGCTCGTCACTATTTTTTTTCTCGCCCACATTGAGGCGGCAGTTTTCCAGCAAGACCAATTCCCCTGGATTCACTTCAAAGCCACCATCCACCCAGTCGCTAATCAACGGGACTTTACGATTTAAGAGGCTTGCAATTCGGTCTGCCACGGGAGCCAAACTGTCTTCAGGCTTAAATTCGCCCTCAGTTGGGCGACCCAGATGGGAAGTGACCATCACGGCTGCGCCCGCATCCAAACACATTTGAACTGCCGGCATAGAGGCTCTAATTCGGGTGTCTTCAGTGATATTGCCCGCATCATCCTGGGGCACATTGAGGTCGGCGCGTATAAAGACCCGCTTTCCCTTTAACAGGCCTGCTTCAGCCAGTTCACTGAGGCGTTTTACTTTGAAGAGAGATTCCGGCATAAGAATAGCTAAATTTGGTGGTTTTTGGGGATTGCTCCATTCTAAATCGTCTGAGCCCGGCACCCCAAAGGAATGCGGCTATCTGACTCTGCTGCCTGCTCTACAATAAAGGCTTGGACGTATTTCAGGCCTTGGGGCACCCCCACTGGCATGGCGCCCCGATTAACCCGATTTATCAGACGCAAAAGGTAGAAAAAATGTCGATGTCCGACCGCGATGGCTTTATTTGGTCCGATGGGAAGCTTATTCCCTGGCGTGAGGCCAATATTCATGTGCTAACCCACAGTCTCCACTACGGCATGGGTGTATTTGAAGGCATTCGCGCCTACAAAACCCCGCAAGGCACGGCTATTTTTCGCCTACCAGAGCATGTGAAGCGTTTATTCAATGGAACAAAGATTTTCCAAATGAACATGCCTTACACCCCAGATCAGATCACTAGCGGCATTATTGATGTCGTTAATAGCAATAAGCTGGAATCTTGCTATATCCGCCCGATTATTTTTATTGGCTCCCAAAAACTCGGGATCTCACCAAAAGGCAATACCATTCACACGGCGATCGCTGCCTGGGAATGGGGTGTGTATTTGGGTGAAGATGGCCTTAATAAGGGCATTCGCGTCAAAACATCCTCATTTACCCGTCACTTTGTAAATTCTTCATTAGTGCGCGCCAAAGCCTCTGGCTACTACATCAACTCCATTCTGGCGAATCAAGAGGTGACAGCCAATGGTTACGATGAAGCGCTACTACTGGATACAGAAGGTTACGTCTCCGAAGGTTCTGGCGAAAATATCTTTATTGTCAACAACGGAATTATTTACACCCCAGATCTTGCATCTTGTTTAGATGGCATTACTCGTAACTCCATCATGCAAATCGCTAAAGACCTTGGATACGAGTTGCGTGAGAAACGCATCACCCGTGATGAGATCTACTCTGCGGATGAGGCCTTCTTTACTGGTACTGCTGCTGAAGTTACGCCAATCCGTGAATTGGATGACCGCACTATTGGCGATGGCAAGCGTGGTCCAATTACTGAGAAAATTCAAGCGACCTATTTTGATGCAGTCTATGGCAGAAGTGATCAATACCAGTCTTGGTTAACTTACGTTAAGTAATAGGAAATCAAAAAAATGAGTAATGCTCAAGTGGTTATGGTTGACGGCAAAGACTTACCTCTGCACTGCCCAACCAATAACACCCCTAGCTGGAATTCACATCCGCGCGTGTTTCTGGATATTGTCGATACGGGTGAAGCGAAGTGTCCTTACTGCGGCACTGAGTACAAACTCATTCCAGGCACTGAGCCTCACAGCCACTAAGCCTATCAGCACCCCGCCATGGGGTGCTGCATCGGGATACCTTACATGAACCGTATTCTGATCATCGCCCCCAACTGGATTGGTGATGCTGTCATGTCCCAGCCACTGCTGGCGAATCTCAAAAAAATTTACCCGCTGTGTCAGATTGATGTTTTAGCAACTCCTTGGGTCGCGCCCATTTATAGAGCTTGCACAGAAGTGCATCAAGTGATTGAAGCCAAGCTGGAACACAAACAATTGCAGCTCGGCTTACGGAGACAGCTCGCCGAGCAACTTAAAGCATACCAATATGAAGCATGCTTTGTATTGCCCAATAGCCTGAAGTCTGCCCTCATCCCTTGGCTTGCAAGTATTCCTATTCGTATTGGCTATCGTGGCGAAATGCGCTTGGGGCTCATTAATGTCGCTTTAGCGAACCCAAGTAAAACCAATCGCCCGCCAATGGCGGATCATTACCTCGCCCTGAGTAATGCGCTTGATCTCTCCCAAGAAATCAGCTCCAGTAAGCCCGCAGACCCCAAGCTCAATATATCAAGTGCTGCCAAACAATCCGTCAGCGCTAAATTACGTCAAGCGGCGATTGATGAAGAGTGTCTCTATATTTTTTGCCCGGGTGCAGAGTACGGCACGACAAAACGCTGGCCCACCAAACACTTCGCCAATCTCGCCCAACAACTCATCACCAATGAGCCTCGTGCCCATGTGATTCTCTTAGGAAGCAAAAGTGACCACGTTTTGGGCGAGAGTATTGAAATACAGACCAACAATCCCTCCCACATGCACAACTGGTGTGGCGCTACCTCACTCGATGAAGCCATTGCACTCATTGGCATGAGCAAGGCGCTGATCAGCAATGACTCCGGCTTAATGCATATCGGCGCCGCATTAAAGATTCCACAGGTTGCCATTTTTGGGTCTAGCGATCCATATCACACACCCCCTTTATCCAAGAGAGCTAAAGTGATTTGGCTTAATCTACCCTGTAGCCCCTGTCATAAAAGAGAGTGTCCGCTTGGACATTTAAAGTGCTTAAACGATATCTCTCCGGAAAATGTATTTAGCGCCATTCAGAACCTTCATTAATTTCGCAACACCTTAAATCATCAGAAAGTAAGCCATGCCAAAACTTGCCAGACTTTTTCATAATGCCGATGAAGTGGTGGATGCATGGCGGGATGCACTAAAGCATCGAGACGTTAAAGGGGCGCTGGCAATCTGGCTAGATGATGACTCAATTACTTGCGTTCTCCCAGAAGGTCAACGCCTTAGTGGGCATGCAGAAATTCGTGATGGTCTAGAGCGTCTATTGGCCAAGCAAGCGCTGTTTCTTGAGCCAGTTGCCTGCATCAGTCACTCGGTTCTTGGTGCAGCGGTATACGACACCACCGAAGCTGTTCACCTAAGAGATGACCAGATAGAGGCAGAGTTCTTTCTCAATATCACCCTAGTGTTATTACAAGATAGTCAAGGTTGGCGCATCGCGCATTTACATGCCAGCCACTCCACCGAAGATACCTTTGATGCGCCCTCGACACCGCATGGATTGCATTAAAAGATAATTGATATTCAACATGAGAAGATCTCTACGCCATGGATGAGCAAGTACTGCGGTCCCTTATCAAATGGCCGAATGTTCCCCATTGCTTCGGCTGGTTGGCGCTGGATCGTCGCGGTCAATGGCGTATGCGTGATGAATACGCTCAAGCCCATAAATTATCCGGCAATGTCATTCAACATAGCGCCTTAAATGAATTCATCTGCAGAAATTATGCGCATGATTCTTTAGGAAGATATTTTTTCCAGAACGGCCCTCAAAGAGTCTTTATTACCCTAGATGCCACGCCCTGGATTGCACGCATGCTCCCAAGTCAAGATAACTCAGGCACGCTACAACTGCTTACGCAATGTGGAACGCTAATACACCCCCAAGGCGCACTGAGTGATGAGGTGGGCAATATCTACATCACAGGAGTGATAACTCAATCGCTTTCCGATCAAGCCGATAGCAATACCTTCACCCAAGAAGAATCCATTTCGGTCGCACTCTTACATGATCACGATTTAGGTCTTTTTTCAGAGCAGTCTCGAGTGCAGGAAGATGCCTGTAGTTTTAAGGGGTCTTGGCAGTGGGATGACAAAGACCTACCCATCGAACCCATCTACTCTGCAGAATTAAGCCAACGCTTTCACTTTATTAAAGCGCCAAGCAACTAATTAGCTCGGCATGTACTTACCTTGCTCCTTAAGTTCCTCTTTATATTGCTTCTGCATCTCACGAAGGCGCGCATCAATACTCGAAGCTTGATAAAAATCAGCGCCGCCAGATGATCGAGCAATTTTGAGCTGCTCAATTGCTGAAGGCCACGCACCCTCAAGCGCATACTTTTCTCCAAGAGCGTAATGACGCATGGGAACATTCTTCGCTTGGTCATATGCACTAGAAAGCATTGACCACCAAACCACTTCATTGGGCTGGGCGCGAGTGCGGGCTTTTAACCAGACAATAGCATCATTGGTACGGCCTAACTTCAGATAAGCATTCATCATGGCAGCACCCGCAGCATAAGACTGTGGATACGTCTTTAAAGTAGCTTGGGCAATTTGCAGCGCTTCTTCATTCTTCCCCTTAGCCAGGGCCAACTCTGAGGCGGTAATGTCCAATGAAAGACTTTGCCTCTGAATAGCAGACCCCGATGCGCCAGTGCTGTTAACTAGATTTCGTGCTTGCTGCAAGTACCCTGTTGCCTGATCAATCTTGCCTTGTTTCTGCGCGATCAAGGCTAGACCATACAAACCTTCCATTTGCTTCCCGGGTGCAGACTGCTGACTGAGGGCCTCAAAGGTATTCTTCAGGTCATACATGCCACTTGAGGTGCCGGACTGCTCCATCCGTGCACGTGCTTTTACAAAATAAAACTCCACTGCGGTAGGCACATTTTTACCAGGGATATTGCGGGCACGATCTTGCATATCCGCAATACGATCTGTCGTTAATGGATGGGTGCGGACATAGGAGGGAACACCGTTATCCATAATTCCGGTAGCCTTTTGCAGACGCTGGAAAAATCCTGGGGCGCCATTCACATCATAGCCACTTGCGGCCAAGATCTGAAAACCAATACGATCCGCTTCTCGCTCCGCATCTCTAGAATAAGACAATTGATTATTTACCGCAACCGCTTGACCGCCCTGCATAAGACCGGACGCAGCGCCAGGATTACGCGATGCCGCTAAAGCACCCAATAAAATACCCGCAAGAGCAATCATCATATTGGTAGTCTGCTTATCCATTTGACGGGCTAAGTGACGCTGCAAAACGTGCCCCGTCTCATGACCCATGACTGAAGCGACTTCAGAATCGGATTCAGCATTCGTCAGTAAGCCAGTATGAAAACCAATAAATCCGCCCGGTAATGCGAATGCATTAATACTGCTGTCTTTGACCGCAAATATCTCAAAGTTATACGCACCACTTCCTTGCTCATCGGCGCCACCCAACTGCAAACGCTTCGCAGATTGCAATAAGCGTCGTTCCATCTGATTTAAAAAATCATAGATTGGTAAATCATTCGAGTAATCAGGATCCGGACGAATCTGGCGCATGATCATCTCGCCATACTTTTTTTCGTCCAAACGACTTAAAGTGTCACCCCCCGGGTCACCCATATCAGGTAACACAAAGTTTTGTTGTGTTTGAGGTGCGCTACGCGATGGCAGATTAGAAGATCGAGCCTCAGGAGATTGAACTGCTCTACCGAGGTTTTGCAAAGCGGCAGATTCGCCTTGCACAGAGACATCTCCAGTGGCAGTTGACGATGATCCAGCAGCATAAACAGCGCCCGCACTCGGGAAAGCCAAGGCCAAAATGAGTTGGCCAGCCAAAATTCGCCTAAAAATAGACGATCTGCCTGCTGTCTTTATTGCTTTCATCCCTATATGGTAAAACTTATCCCATGAACAAACTAACTCATTTTGATGCCAGCGGCCAAGCCCATATGGTCAATGTTGGCGATAAGCCCAATACCCACCGGATTGCCATCGCTACAGGAAAGATCACGATGCTCCCCGAGACCTTCGAAATGATTGAAGCGGGGACCCATAAGAAGGGGGATGTGCTGGGTATTGCCAGAATTGCAGGTATTCAGGCGTCTAAAAAGACTTCAGACTTGATTCCGCTCTGCCACCCACTGGCCTTAACGCACGTTAGCCTAGAGTTTGCGCTAAATAAAGCAGAAAACAGCATTACTTGCCAAGTGAGAGCTGAGACTACCGGCCCCACTGGCGTGGAAATGGAGGCCCTCACCGCAGTACAAGTCGCCCTCCTCACCATTTATGACATGGCTAAAGCAGTTGATAGGGGCATGGTGATGGGTGACATTCACTTGCTTGAGAAGAGTGGCGGCAAGTCTGGGGAGTGGAAAGCGGACTAGCCAATGATTAAGCCGCCCGAGGGTGGCTTAATATCTTCCATCACCTTTACTAAAATTTATTGACTAATGCGGCACTCGGAAGGCAACAGCTGGGGCAATAAATTAGTCTCGGTGGAACGACAGGACCAACCGCCCGCCCACGTAGAACCGTTAGGTTGAGATAAATCGATAGGCTTCGGAACATTGGCATCCGGATCATTGGTTGGAATGAGATGTAGGGTATTTTTACCCTCTGGGGCCACATTGTTTTGAAAATCAATCGCAATCGCCCCTGAAGGCATCACTTCTATTAGCTTCACGCTGCGAGTCGGCACAAAGGTAAATGAGCCATTAGTAGCCTTATCCATCGGTACAGTACCTCTACTAGCAAATGCTTCAGTTACAGCAAGTTTTGCACTAGAGGATAGATTCATACCCTCTACGATCCGACTTCGCGCAATGTAATCTTGATATTGCGGAACCGCAACGGCAACCAATATTCCGATGATGGCAACCACTACCATCACCTCAATTAAGGTAAATCCAAATTCTGCTGATTTATCTTTGTTTAAAGATGCTTGAGATGCTTGATGATGTTGTATAGACATTTCGATCGGCTCCTGAGGTTGAATGCCTCATCATGCAGTCTATACCCAGCCGACTCAAGATGTCCAAATGTAAGAAAAGCCAGCTTTAGAGGCTGGCTTTTCTGATTAATGCGTGAGATTCATTTAGTGGTCTGTTTGCCGGCGTTCTTTTTCTTCATGTAGGTGCCAAGCAAAATTACAAAGACGACACCGATGACCTCAAAAGCCAATTTAGCATCACCAAGCGCCGCCTGAATGCTATCTTTAATCGCTGGATCTTCAACCAACATGCCACCAGCCAACAAGCCTAATAGACCCGCACCTAAGGTGATGATGATTGGAAAACGCTCCATCACTTTGAGCAACATCGTGCTACCAAAAATGATCAGTGGAATAGACAAGCCTAAGCCAACAATCAGGAGCAAGAGACGAGTCTCTTCTGGGCCCTTTTGAGCGGCTGCAGCCACTGCCAACACATTGTCCAAACTCATGACCAAGTCAGCAATCAAGATAGTACGAATAGCAGCCCAGATACTAGATTCCGCCTTCATATCTTCTTCGCCGCCGCTGTCAGCCAACAACTGAACGCCAATGTAAACGAGCAAAATTGCGCCAACAATTTTTAGGTATGGAAGGCTCAATAAAGCAACGGCGGTAATCGTTAGAATGACCCGCAAAACGATTGCGGCGGCACTACCAAAAAAAATGGCCTTCTTTTGCTGAGGTGGAGGCAAGTTGCGCGATGCTAATGCAATCACTACCGCGTTATCTCCAGATAACAGAATGTTGGCAACAATGATTGAGAGCAATGCCGCCCAGAATGTCGCGTCAGAAAATGCTGAAAAATCCATTACGTCTCCATACTTTTTTATATTTTAGTTTTAACTACAGGGCACTATAAAAAGCATGCCGACGAATCGGCATGCTTTTTATGATTACAACATGGCTTTGAGCAAAGCAGCCATTTCCGAAGGGTTTCTTGTGACCTTGAAGCCACATTCTTCCATTACGGCAAGCTTGGCATCAGCCGTATCGGCTCCACCAGAAATCAATGCGCCAGCATGGCCCATACGTTTTCCAGGAGGCGCTGTCACACCAGCAATAAATCCAACTACCGGCTTCTTCATATTGTCTTTACACCAGCGAGCTGCTTCAGCCTCATCTGGTCCGCCGATTTCGCCAATCATGATCACAGCATCAGTATCAGGATCTTCGTTGAACATTCTCATGATGTCGATGTGCTTCAGGCCATTGATTGGATCGCCACCAATACCAACTGCTGTTGATTGACCTAAGCCAATTGATGTCAATTGACCAACTGCTTCATAAGTCAATGTACCGGAACGGCTCACTACACCAATACGGCCCTTTTTATGAATATGACCAGGCATGATGCCGATTTTGATCTCATCTGGAGTAATGATTCCAGGGCAATTTGGGCCAAGCAACAAAGTCTTCTTGCCGCCAGCAGCCTCTTTTGCAGTCATCTTGTTGCGCACTTCCAGCATATCCTTGACTGGAATGCCTTCTGTAATACAAATAACAAAATCAAGATCAGCCTCAACAGCCTCCCAAATTGCAGCAGCAGCCCCAGGAGGCGGCACATAAATAACAGAAGCGGTTGCGCCGGTCTGCTGAGCGGCTTCTTTCACGGTTCCATAAATTGGAATATTAAAAATAGACTCGCCTGCTTTTTTAGGATTTACACCAGCTACAAAACAGTTTTTACCATTTGCATATTCTTGGCACTTTTCAGTGTGGAATTGGCCAGTCTTACCAGTAATACCTTGAGTAATTACTTTAGTATTTTTATTTACCAAAATAGACATATTGAAGTTCCTTGATTATTTGTTTTTAGCAACGGCAGCAACTACTTTCGTAGCGGCTTCAGCCATTGAGTCGGCGCTAATGATTGGCAAGCCAGAGTCCGCAAGAATCTTCTTGCCCAACTCCTCATTTGTACCCTTCATACGCACAACCAAAGGTACAGTTAAGTTAACCGCTTTACATGCCGTTACCACGCCATCAGCGATCACATCGCAACGCATGATGCCGCCGAAAATATTAACCAAAATCGCTTCAACACTCTTGTTCTTGAGCATGATCTTGAATGCTTCCGTAACTTTCTCAGCAGTAGCACCACCACCAACGTCCAAGAAGTTTGCTGGCTCGCCGCCAAACAACTTAATAGTGTCCATGGTTGCCATCGCCAAACCAGCACCGTTCACTAAACAGCCAATATTGCCGTCGAGTGAAATATAAGCTAAGTCAAACTTAGAAGCCTCGATCTCAGCAGCATCTTCTTCATCGATATCGCGATAGGCAACGATTTCTGGATGACGATACAGAGCATTTGGGTCAAAGTTAAATTTTGCGTCAAGCGCTTTAATCTTGCCATTACCTTCAAGAATCAATGGATTGATTTCGACCAATGAAGCATCGGTCTCCCAATAGGTTTTGTACAAGTTCTTGAATACTTCGCTTGCCATCGGAATGGAGGCATCTGGAACACCAATGCCTTTAGCGATGATTCCGCAATCAGCATCCGTCAACCCAATTAATGGATCAACAAATACTTTGATAATTTTTTCTGGGTGAGATTCCGCAACCTCTTCGATATCCATGCCACCTTCGCTGGACGCCATAATCACATTCTTTTGTGTGCCACGGTCAGTAACAATACTGAAGTAGTACTCTTTTTTGATATCGGCACCATCTTCAATTAAGAGACGATTCACCTTTTGACCTTCTGGGCCAGTTTGATGGGTTTTCAATTGCATGCCCAAAATTTCAGAAGCATATTTCTTCACTTCATCCATGCTGCGAGCCAACTTCACACCGCCGCCTTTACCACGACCACCTGCATGAATTTGCGCTTTAACAACCCATACTGGGCCGCCCAATTTTTCGGCAGCTTTAATTGCCTCATCAACACTAAATGCAGGAATGCCATTTGGAACTGGCACATTAAATTGGCGTAATAGTTCTTTGCCTTGGTACTCGTGAATTTTCATAATTACTCCCGAAACGGTATCTTTTTTAGCAAGCGATGAGGATTAGTAAAACCGGCTTTGCCTCAATCTCATCCCTACCCAATAATTAACTTTATTAAATTAAATTGAATAAATGCGAATGGCTTAACCGACTCTATAAGTCTATCATGCTGCAATGCGGCAACATGACATGCCTGCTCCGTACTTGCCCTAGTCCGGACGCCCTGCAACCACCTTCGATACCACCCCTGAGCTAAAGCCCTTAGAAGCCAGAAAGCGATACTGGCGAGCCCGCTCTTTTTGATCTACTGCAACTGCACCGAACTTCCGAAGCCAAAGCTCATGAGCCCGCTGATACTCAGTCTCTTTTAGACCCCTAAGAAGATCTACTGTCTTTGCACTATCAACCCCTGCTTGCTGGAGCTCATCTTGTATTTTTCGAGTACCAAAACGTTCACTGCGGCGGCGCACCAAAGCCTCCGCAAAGCGCTGATCAGAAAGCCAGCCTCGAGCCTCAAAATCATCTAGAACTGCCTCGATCTGAACTTCTAAAGGCGCTTCTGATACTGACACTTCAGAACCCTCTTCAGTCGGATTGAACTTCAGCATTCTGGCTGCGGATTCTTGAAGCTTGTCACCCAAGCCCTTGCGACTGTATTCCCGCATCGACAAAAGGCGCAAAGCCCGAGCTTTGAGACTCGGGCTTTGTTTATTGCTCTTTTTAACAGTGCCGCCTAATTCTGACATCGAACGATTACGCTTCCTCTTCTTCGCTCAACACATCGCTGACTACTGCTGTTCCAGCCTTCACGCCCAATTTGGCACGAATCCTCGCTTCAATGTCTTGAGCAATAGCTGGATTTTCTTTTAAGAACTCGCGCACATTATCTTTGCCTTGACCAATGCGATCACCACTATAGCTATACCAAGAGCCTGATTTCTCAACGATATCGGCCTCTACACCCATATCAATAATTTCACCCTCTCTTGAAATACCAGCACCGTACATGATGTCAAAGATTGCCTCGCGGAATGGCGGAGAAACTTTATTCTTCACCACTTTCACACGAGTCTCATTACCGACGATTTCGTCACCCTTCTTAATGCTACCAATACGGCGAATATCTAAACGCATAGAAGCATAGAACTTCAGTGCATTACCGCCAGTGGTAGTTTCAGGGGAGCCAAACATCACGCCAATCTTCATACGTATTTGGTTAATAAAGATCACAGTGGTGTTGGTACGCTTAATTGCACCCGTGAGCTTACGCAAGGCTTGACTCATCAAGCGTGCCTGTAAGCCTGGTAGGGAATCACCCATATCACCTTCGATCTCCGCCCTTGGAACCAAGGCTGCGACAGAGTCAATCACGATCAAATCAATGGATCCTGAACGCACTAAAGCGTCAGCAATTTCCAATGCCTGCTCGCCAGTATCTGGCTGTGAGATCAACAAATTATTCACATCTACACCAAGGCGTGATGCGTATTGAACATCTAAAGCATGCTCAGCATCAATAAAGGCACAAGTTCCGCCAATTTTTTGCATCTCTGCAATCGCATGCAAAGTCAGCGTAGTCTTCCCTGATGACTCTGGACCATAAATCTCAATCACACGGCCACGCGCCAAACCGCCAACGCCAAGTGCAATATCTAAGCCCAATGATCCACTTGAAACCACTTGAATATCTTGATGAATCTCTGCATCGCCCAATCTCATGATTGAACCCTTGCCAAATTGCTTCTCAATTTGCGCCAAGGCTGCAGTCAATGCCTTTTGCTTGTCTCCGCTCATGCCATCAAATTCTGATGAGGCTGATTTTTTCTTATCATCCAAGGCCATTTTTTAATTCCTTTTCGCTATGTATTGGGCTTTTTCCCGAAGTTTTCGTGCTTTTCAACAACTCAGAAGTTACTGTATATAAAAACAGTGGTATTTGCAAGCAACTTTTTTAAGGCTTATCGCTGATTTTTCAATAGGCTCATTCCTGCAGCAGGCCGATCCCAGTAGAAGAAGAGGGGAATTGCTATCCCCCAGGCTAATCCCAGCAAAATTAAGCCTCCCACTTGCCCGCCAGCGCCCCATGCCCCTGCGCCCATCCTGATTCCAGCCTCATAAGACATGGGTCCGGCAATCGCCCCGAGCGCCGCACCCAAAATTGGTCTACCTCGCAACCAAGCTAAAGAACTATTCATGGTGCTGGCCACCAAACCCCAGAGTGCCCACATCCAGAATGGGGAGAGCAAAGCACTTGGCCACGCACCCTGAAAACTCAAAAATCCTAAATTAGCAATAAGTGTGTCAACGCTCACTCCGAATAGGACCGCCTTAAGGATTAGCTTTAACTCCAAAATTACTTGTGGGGAGCGCCAAATATGAATGGCAATGTATAAGGATGTGCCTAGGGCAGGCCAAAATACTTGCTGATGGGCAGCACCAATCACACAGGCAAACCAACCGGCTTGAAAAAGCACAAAATTCCAGAATTTAGCCATTTATCAAACCCGCTTGAAATTACCTAAGAAAAAGGCCACTACCGATGGGTAATGGCCTTCTAATTTGGTGGCGAATCAGGGATTTGAACCCCGGACCTGCGGATTATGATTCCGTCGCTCTAACCAGCTGAGCTAATTCGCCGAACTCGTTATTGTAAATGATCAGACGCCTTCTGTCTAAATCAAAGGGTTTGACCTGCTTTTACCAGAGGCAGCCTTACTTTATCTGGAAGCTACTAATAGCCTCATCACGGTTGTAACGGATAAAAACCTCGATTTTCTTGGCTAAAAAGAGCTTTTTAAGCACTTCATCCTTATTTTCAAAAACAATTGCTGTTTGCTCTGGGTAGCGAGCAAAGGGGTCGCTCATCACCTCAATAGGCTGGCCATCGACCTTAATCAGACGAATAGTGCGGTTATAGAGACGGTCTGGCTGGATAAAGATCAGGCGCTTGATATATTTGTCTAAGACCAGTTTTTGGCCCTGCTCATTCATCTTGTAGTAATAAACCAACTCATCCTTGCCGTTAGTAGTGACATCCCGCTCCTCATCCCACTTGGCAAAGGCAAGCTGACTAGCAAGCATACAAAGAATTATTGCCACTGCTAATCTATAAAGATGCATCATTTACTTTCTTGGTTTAATCAATTCATCTTATCAGCCATCAGCACCCATGCGCCTTCTATCGATCTCTTCTGGCAAAGTAGCACCCCTATTCGGACCCCATCACCCAAACTATCGGCAAGTAGCTTCTGCTATCGATAAACAATCCATCAGCAATTTAGACAATAAGGTCTCGATTGAAATCAATCGATTGGGTGTTGTGGGAGATGAGCAAGCAGATCTGTCGGTTCATGGTGGGCTTGAAAAAGCGATTTATGTCTACCCCATTGAGCACTATGCCTTTTGGAACACGCTCCTCACTAGAGAAACAAAGCAGCCAGTCAATCTTGCTCTTGGCGCCCTGGGTGAAAACTTCACCATTGAAGGTCTACTAGAAACCGAAGTATTTGTTGGGGATAGGCTTCTGATAGGGGGCCTTGAATTTACCGTAGTCAAACTTCGTGAACCTTGCTTTAAGTTCAACGCCAAAATGGGATACAAGGGTGCGGCCAAGGCCATGTTGCAATCTGGATTTAGCGGGTGGTACTTACGCGTAAATACAATAGGCACGATTGCAGCAGGTGCGGCGATCACAGTCATCCCCGGGCAGAGAACAACCTCCATCTCCGATCAGAACGCAGCGCTATTTAATCGCGGCAATCAGAAAAATTTGTGGGAATAAAAAAACCCGACCACTCAGTGATCGGGTTTCTGATTTGATACAGACTAGGGTTACTTAGTCTTTTGCATAGATATCTACGTCTTTTGTTTCACGGATGAACAAAGTACCGATAACCAATGTTATTGCAGCAATGATGATTGGGTACCAGAGACCGTAATAAATGTTACCGTTTTGCGCTACCAAGGCAAAGGAGATCGTTGGCAACAGGCCGCCGAACCAACCGTTACCAATATGATATGGCAAGGACATAGAGGTGTAACGAATACGAGTTGGGAACATCTCAACCAACATCGCTGCGATTGGACCATAAACCATGGTTACCAATAACACCAAGTAGACCAACAAGAGCAATACAGCAACGTAGTTGATTTGAGCAGGATCAGCCTTTACTGGATAACCTTCTTTATTCAACGCATCACGGATTGCTGACTTGAATTCAGCATCTTTTGCTTTCGCATCCGCAGGAGCCAAGCCTTTTGCTGAGTAACCGGTAATTTCAATCTCACCAATTTTCACAATAGCTGTACCGCCTGCAGGACCAGCAACAGTGCTATAGCTAGCAGAGTTGGAGGCCATCACCTGTTTTGCAATATCGCAAGAACTGGTGAATTTAGCTGTGCCTGTTGGGTTGAACTGGAATGTACATTCATTGATATCAGCAGTAATCGTTGCTGGCGCAGTGGCCATTGCTTTTTCCAATGCTGGATTTGCAAAGTGGGTCAAAGCATTAAACACGGAAACTGGTGTATTGGGAATATACGTAATCACAGCTAACAACAAGCCACCCATAATGATGACCTTACGGCCAATCTTGTCTGACAAGCTACCGAATATCACAAAGAATGGTGTGCCGATTACCAAAGAACCAGCAATCAATAAGTTTGCAGTCTTAGCGTCTACCTTCAATACCTGAGTGAGGTAGAACAAAGCGTAGAACTGACCTGTGTACCAAACCACCGCTTGACCCGCAACCAGACCAAACAAGGCCAAGATAACGATCTTCAGGTTCTTCCATTGACCGAATGACTCTGTCAGTGGCGCCTTAGACAACTTGCCCTCTTCTTTCATCTTCTTGAAGGCTGGTGATTCATTCATGGATAAACGAATCCATACAGAAACTGCCAACAAGCCAATAGAAACGATGAACGGAACACGCCAGCCCCAAACCTCAAAATCTGGACCAGTAAATTCACGTGTGAACAAAATTACCAACAAGGACAAGAACAAGCCGAGAGTGGCTGTTGTCTGAATCCAAGCTGTATAAGCACCACGACGACCGTGAGGTGCATGCTCAGCAACATACGTTGCGGCACCACCGTACTCACCACCCAAAGCCAAGCCTTGGAGCATGCGCAATGCGATCAAGATCACAGGAGCGGCAACACCAATAGTGGCGTAGTTAGGCAGGATACCAACGATAAATGTAGCGCCACCCATCAACAAGATCGTGACTAAGAAGGTGTACTTACGACCGATCAAATCACCTAAGCGACCAAACACCAAAGCGCCGAATGGGCGAACGATAAAACCAGCAGCGAACGCTAGCAAAGCGAAAATGAAGGCTGAGCCAGCATCTAGGCCTGAGAAAAACTGCTTAGCAATAATTGCCGCAAGTGAACCATAAAGATAAAAGTCATACCACTCAAAAACCGTACCCAAGGAGGAAGCAAAAATAACTTTGCGCTCTTCAGCGGTCATTGGGGCTGCTTTGGTTGATGTTGACATCAGAAGCTCCTAACAATTTTTTATTGGAATAAATACCAAGCTGATTATGCTTTGAAAAAAATCAAAGAAATCCACTACTTAGGGTAATCCCCCATGAAATTAAGTCGGGGTTTTCCCGAGAAATCCAATAGCCAATGCTAATTATGAAGAATGAGAGGGGTACCGAAGTCACCGCGTTTTAGTAATAAATATTTTAGGTACGCGCAGATCCCAGTAAATGGCAGCTGCGCGTAAGCCAAAAATCGCCAGCATGCAAATGACTGAGCCTTCGAGGGTGTACTCGGGGAAGAAGTTCAAGATCAGGGCATATATACAGCATCCCAGAGTTACAGGAATCGCATAAAGCTCATGCGACATCAGCAAGGTTTTTCTGCCCGCCAAAATATCGCGCAGTAAGCCACCACCGATAGCGGTCACCACCCCCAGAATCACTGGCGCCACAGGCAAGCCAAATCCAAAGTTCCAAGCTTTATCAGCACCCTGAATGCCAAACAAGGCGGCCCCTAGGCCATCGATATAAAGCATCCAGCGATAAATCTGCGGTTGCGTAAAGAACGATTCGGCGATGAAGGTAATGACACAAGCACCCAATGCAACCCAAACATACATTTGTGAAATCGACCAGAAGGCGGGTGTTTCCAAAATAATATCTCGCACAGTTCCACCACCGATAGCGGTAATCACCCCGAGAACCAGGACGCCAAAAATATCCACGCCACGATCTGCGATAGCAAGAACGCCTGTCACTGCAAAAGCAATGGTGGCAACAATGCCGATCCAGAAATTAATTTGATCCATAGCGCTTAGTCTAAATCACCCGTAACGGCCGATCAAACCCCATTACGCCACCAGAGCAGTAAAGACAGCGTCAACAAAGATCCAATGGTCGTTAATAGCACCACCCGAGAAATAATCCGCCCATCGGCACTGTAATACTGAGCCAACATGAACGGTCCAGTCCCAGTCGGAAGTGCAGCAAGAATAACGACCGCACTCACCCACAGCGCAGGCAGATCCAATATGGGTCCAGCAATTAACCAAGCAACTAATGGCTGAATGATCAATTTAGCAAAGCTAATGCCCCACGCCTGCTTAGAGGCAGACTTTTCTTTTTGCATCAGAAACAATCCAATAGAAACGAGTGCGCACGGCGTAGCCGCGGCCGCCAAAAATGCAATCACTTGAGCAAGCGGATCATACAAAGTCAAATCCGTAGATGACCACAGTAGTCCGGCCACCGGGGCAATCAATAATGGATTGGAGCAAAGTGACTTGATTACACTCCAAAAAATTTCATGAGATTTTTTGTGCGCCAAAGTTCCAATCTCAATGAGTACTGTTGCCAAAGCAAACATCACAAACACAATAAAAGTAGAGATGATTGCGGGCGCCAGCCCATCTTGTCCAAGCGCTAAGACGCAGAGCGGGATACCCATGTAGCCCGTGTTGGAGTAAGACGCACTCAATCCAGAGAAACTAGCAGCTGCTAAATCTCGGTTACGCATCCAGCTCACCACGAGCACCAAAATAAATATGGTTAAGCAGCTTAAGAAAAATGCCGCAATAAATCCTGGCTGCCATAGTGTTTGCCAACTACTGCTAGATGCAAAATGAAATAATTGTGCGGGCAAGGCAAGCCAAACCACAAAGCGGTTGAGCTCTATCGAAGCACTTTCACCCAACTTCCCTGTTCTGCCGCAAACGTATCCAATCAGAATGAGGGCAAATACGGGCAGGACGACATTAAATACGTAGAACAATTGAGAGGTGCTTTAACTTAGGCAATTCTTTTTAGCGTCTTTTGATAACGCTGTGCATTCTTGACATAACGATCGGCAATGTCCTCAATGCCTGAAATTTGCTCCGGCGTCAGCGTCTTAACTACTTTAGCCGGTGAACCCAAAATCATAGAGCCATCTGGAAACTCTTTTCCCTCCGTGACCAATGCCCCCGCCCCCACCAAACAATTCTTACCAATTTTTGCGCCATTCAAAATGACTGCGCCAATACCCACTAGACTTCCGTCGCCAATCTGGCAACCATGGAGCATGACTTGATGGCCGATGGTGACTCGTTTACCCAGTAAAAGAGGGTAGCCAGGGTCGGTATGTAAGACTGAGGCGTCCTGCACATTGCTAGCTTCCCCGATTTGGATCAGATCGTTATCACCACGGATAATCACCCTCGGCCAGACACTGGCATTTTGATGAAGTTCAACCTTGCCGATCACTTCCGCGCTTTCGGCAACCCAAGCCCCATCCGCTAATTGGGGGGCATTTCCATCTAGTTCAAATATAGCCATGATTCATTATAGGTAATGGCCATATTTCGGAAACCCCTACCCCTTAGGCTCATGATCTGGAGCAGGTGAAACGCGGTGCATACCCAAGTCGACTCCTCCAAATTTCCACCCTTGTGATATCCCAACGGCCCAAATTGTCTTTAAAGACTCGTACACCAGTAAATCCCCAGGCAGGGCATAGTCATGCAAGGACGCCATCAATTAGTTCGATCTACACCCTTTAAACATGGTTTATTATGAAATTTACATACACCCAAGGGAGAACCCATGAAAAAAGTTTTAGTTCTATTGGCCGCTTTAGGCGCATTTTCGGGCGTAGTTCACGCTCAAGCAAAAGTTCAGGTGCTGAGTACCCAAGAGCTTGTCGATGTTTGTAAATTACCAGCAAGCCCAGAATCACGCAGCTTCTGCGTTGGCTATGCAACGGGTATTTATGACACTTACTTGGCTACACGTCACCCACAACGCGCAAAACCTTACATCTGCGTAAAACAACCAGCACCTTCACGCGATGACGTGATCGGCGAATTTGTGAAGTTTGGACAAGCCAACCAACAGGTTTCAGATAAGCCTGCTGCAGGTGTGTTCTTGGGCTTCTTGGCGGCACGCTTTCCTTGCGCCAGAAAATAATCCCCAATATTTAGCCCATTCAATATATAGACATAAGGAACAGTTGATATGAAAAAAATTATCGCTATTACCGCTGCAACCCTAGCAATCGCAGGCTGCTCCAATATGAGCAACACAGAACAACGCACTTTATCCGGCGCTAGTATCGGCGCTGCTGCTGGCGCAGTCGGCACAGCCATTTTCCACGGCAACCCAATCTGGGGCGCAGTAGGTGGCGCAGCAGTTGGCGCAGCCTCTGGTTATGTATATGACGCTTATAAAAAAGAGCAGGCTTCTGAGTACAACTCTGGTTACAACGCTGGAAAAAATAATCAGCCAGCTAAATCGCCTAACCAATAATTCATCCTAGGTAGAAAGTTTTACCAGTGAGATGAAGTGCTAGCAGCAAAAAATAAAAACCCGACTTGCTTCATTTGCAAGTCGGGTTTTTATTTGGGCGTCACTCAAATACAAAAGTGACTCATTGCCACAGTGAATCAAGAAAGTAGGAGTTGATTAATCCGCTTTACATAAGCAGCTGGATCATTTAACTGACCGCCTTCAGCCAAAAGTGCTTGATCAAAAAGCACTTGCGTCCATTCATCAAAGTGCTTGTCATCTGACTTTAACTTTAGAAGTAAAGGATGCTCTGGGTTAATCTCCAAAATGGGCTTTGTATCCGGCGCTTGTTGGCCGGCCGCCTTGAGCATGCGCAATAAATTACCGGAGAGCTCATTTTCATCGGAGACTAAGCAGGCCGGAGAATCCGTCAAGCGGAAAGTGACGCGCACCTCTTTCACCTTATCCTCTAAAGCGGATTTCATGCGGTCAAGCAAATCTTTGAAATTCTTTTCAGTTGCTTCGTGTTCTTTCTTTTCCTGCTCGTCACTTAAATTGCCCAAGTCAAGACCACCCTTGGCCACTGAAGTCATTTGCTTGCCATCAAACTCAGCAAAGAAAGAAAGCATCCATTCGTCTACCCGATCGGATAACAGTAAAACCTCTACCCCCTTCTTGCGGAAGATTTCTAAATGTGGGCTATTTTTGGCAGCATTAAATGTATCGCCAGTAACGTAATAGATCTTGTCTTGACCCTCTTTCATACGTGAGACATATTCAACCAAAGATACCGTTTGATTGGCAGAATCAGTATGTGTACTTGCAAAACGCAAGAGCTTCAAAATCCGCTCTTGATTCGCTTGGTCTTCACCCATACCTTCTTTGAGTACTTGTCCAAACTGAGTCCAGAAAGTGCGGTACTTCTCTTGTTTGCCTTCATCTTCACTGTTGGCCAAATCCTCTAACATGCTAAGCACACGCTTGATAGAGCTCTCGCGAATGGCCTTGACATCACGCGACTCTTGCAAAATTTCACGAGAAACATTCAAAGGCAAATCGGTTGAATCAATTACGCCAGTCACAAAACGGAGATACATCGGCATTAATTGCTCCGCATCATCCATGATGAACACACGCTTCACATACAACTTAATGCCGCCCCGCTTATTGCGATCCCATAAATCAAAAGGAGCGCGTGCTGGCACATATAGCAGTTGCGTAAACTCACTGCGACCCTCGACCTTATTGAGGGAGTAGCACAAGGGATTTTCATAATCGTGAGATAAATGCTTATAAAACTCGTGATATTGCTCTTCTGTGATTTCTGACTTTGGACGTGCCCATAAAGCACTTGATTGATTAATACTCTCGAGCTCATCCTTCACCACCTGCTCTTTTTTATCGGCGTCCCACTCTTCCTTGTTCATCTGAATAGGCAAAGAGATGTGATCAGAGTACTTACGAATAATAGATTTGAGCTTATGGGTAGAAAGGAAGTCATCCTCACCTTCACGCAAATGCATGGTGATCGATGTGCCGCGTTGCGGGCGGTCAATGTTTTCCACCGTAAACTCACCAGAGCCATCAGATTCCCAGCGAACGCCGTCCGTTGCCGGTAAACCTGCACGACGGGTTTCAACAGTAATGCGATCGGCCACAATAAAGGCGGAATAAAAACCTACGCCAAACTGACCAATTAAGGCGGCATCTTTTTGCTGATCCCCAGAAAGCTTAGAAAAAAACTCTTTAGTGCCGGAGCGAGCAATGGTCCCTAAATTAGAAATCACTTCATCACGACTCATACCAATGCCGTTATCGGAAATAGTCACCGTTCTTGCGGCTTTATCAGAACTCACCGTGATCTTGAGTTCGGGTTCACTACCATACCAATCGGGGTGTGCAATACCCTCGAAACGAAGCTTGTCGGATGCATCAGATGCATTAGAGATCAACTCACGGAGAAAAATTTCCTTGTTGGAGTACAAGGAATGGATCATCAGTTGTAAAAGTTGCTTTACTTCAGTCTGAAAACCTAAAGTTTCTTTACTGGCTACAGTCATACGAATACCCTCATGAATTAATGAACATAACCCCTCGTAAATGGGGGCTACTTTCCGCATTTCAAGATCCCTTAAACCAGAAATTTAACCTGGCTGTGGCTTTGATTGCTTCTCCGCTACAGGCAATTCAGCCTTTTTCCAAGCGCTAAATCCACCCTCTAAATGGCAAACCCTAGGAACACCCATTTTGTGAAGCGTTTCGGCCGCCAAAGCAGATCGCCAAGCAGAGGCGCAATAAAGCACCAAACGCTTACCCTCCCCAAAGATGGGCTTGAAGTATGGACTGTCAGGATCTACCCAAAACTCCAGCATGCCGCGTGGTGCATGCAAGGCATTCGGAATCATTCCCTCGCGCTCCAATTCCCGAACATCACGAATATCTACAAAAACGGTGTTTTCGTCACCCAATAGTTTTTGCGCCTGCCCCAGAGGAATGGTTTCAATTTGAGCCATTGCTTGAGCAATTAATTCCTGATAACCCAATTTCAATTTCATCAAAATCTCCTAAATTGCTAACATTTTTATATGATTAATATTCAGGGTATTTTTTATGGGGCACCCTGATAAGATGTGCCTATGAACTTTACGCCTACAGAGCTTGGTGCGAGCGTTATTTTTGCGATCGCCGTGCTACATACCTTTTGTACTTCCCATTTCGAAACACTTGCCAAAAAATCTCACAGGCATGCTGGTTTATGGCATTTACTTGGCGAAGTTGAAATCGTCTTTGGATTTTGGGCCGCCATTCTGATTATCTTTATGTGGCTTGCAAATGATTTAGCCACTGCAAAAGAATATGCCAATAAACGTAACTTTACCGAACCACTGTTTGTCTTTGCCATCATGGTGGTAGCAGGTAGCAAACCCATTCTGCATTTGGCAACGCAAATCCTGGAGAGACTGGGAAAGGCCTTGCAATTTGCCTTGCGTACCAAGCAAGCTCCTACCCTCTATTTCTTAACCCTCAGCATGACCCCGCTTCTAGGCTCATTCATTACCGAGCCAGCAGCGATGACCCTTGCTGCCTTCCTATTGCGCGACCTGGTCTATCGCCATAAATGCTCAACACCCCTACTCTTTGGCACGCTCGGCGTTTTATTCGTCAACATATCCATTGGTGGCACGCTCACCAATTTTGCGGCTCCACCCGTTCTCATGGTCGCATCGACATGGGGCTGGGATACAGCATTTATGTTCAATCACTTTGGACTTGAAGCAAGCATCGCTATTTTTATTAATGCGATGGCTGCAACCTTGATCTTCCATAAGCAATTGATTGAGCCTGAAAGCAAGTCAGATGCCGTTCGCATACCATTCATCATTACAGTGATTCATCTCCTGTTCTTAGCTGGCATTGTGGGCTTTGCGCATGACCCGGTCATCTTTATGTGGCTCCTGCTTTTCTTCATTGGATACACCACTGCTTATCCAAAACATCAAAGCCCACTGATTTTGCGCGAGGCTTTGTTGGTTGGATTCTTCTTGGGCGGGCTAGTTGTATTGGGCGCTTTACAGGGATGGTGGTTGCAACCCATCCTTGAGACAATGAGCCCTACCGCCGTGTTCTATGGAAGTCTTGCATTAACCGCTATTACCGACAATGCTGCCTTAACGTATTTAGGCTCACTAGTGAGCGGAACCTCACCAGAATTTAAGCTGGCTTTGGTTGGAGGAGCGGTTACTGGTGGTGGCTTAACTGTGATTGCCAATGCCCCCAATCCCGCTGGTCTAGCTATTTTGCGCAATTACTTCCCTAATGCCGCTGTTTCTGCCGGATGGTTGTTCGTAGCAGCTATTCCACCGACGATTGTTGCGATTCTTACCTTAAGACTGCTCTAATCCATCTTATCCCGTAAAATCTGAGCTTCGCCCCCAGCTATAAACCTGAGAACGGCATATGAAAAAGCTCTATATCAAAACCTTCGGCTGTCAAATGAACGAGTACGACTCGGGCAAGATGGCCGACCTCCTACATGCCGATGAAGGCATGGTACTAACTGATACCCCAGAAGATGCGGATGTCGTTCTTTTGAACACTTGCTCTATTCGTGAAAAAGCAGAAGACAAAGTGTTCTCTGATTTAGGTCGTCTACGCGAACTCAAGAAAACCAAACCCAATTTATTAATAGGCGTGGGTGGCTGCGTTGCCAGCCAAGAAGGCCAACAAATTATTAGCAGAGCACCATATGTAGATGTGGTCTTCGGACCCCAAACACTACATCGCCTTTCCGATCTCATTTCGCAACGACGCGAAACAGGTAGACCCCAAGTGGACATCTCCTTTCCGGAAATTGAAAAATTTGATCACCTACCGTCATCACGTCAAACTCGTGGCTCCGCTTATGTTTCCATCATGGAAGGTTGCTCTAAATACTGTAGCTACTGCGTAGTTCCCTACACACGCGGCGAAGAAGTATCGCGTCCATTTGATGATGTACTGACTGAAGTGGCAGGCCTTGCCTCCCAGGGGGTTAAAGAGATTGTGCTGCTGGGACAAAACGTCAACGCCTATCTTGGAAAGATGGGTGGTACTGAAGAGATTGCCGACTTTGCACTTTTGATTGAGTACATCGCAGACATTCCAGGGGTAGAGAGAATTCGCTTTACCACTAGCCACCCGAAAGAATTTACCCAACGCTTGATTGATGTCTATGCGAAAGTGCCCAAGCTAGTTAGCCACCTACACCTGCCAGTACAGCATGCAGCTGACCCTGTTTTATCCGCCATGAAACGTGGCTATACCGCGCTGGAATACAAAAGCATTATTCGCAAGATGCGGGCCGTGAGGCCTGATTTAACGCTCTCTAGCGACTTTATCGTAGGCTTTCCT
>CANCBK010000014.1 GCA_947374315.1 Burkholderiaceae bacterium
AAATCAAATGAATTGCGTTAACTGCCACTTAGATAGAGGCAGACTTGCGAATTCTTCGCCAATGTGGGCGGCCTATCCAATGTATCCAGCCTATCGCAAGAAAAATAATAAGGTGAACACCTATGCTGAACGCCTTCAGGGGTGCTTCACCTTTAGCATGAATGGCACACCGCCACCTGCAGACAGTGAAGTGATTCTTGCATTGACTACTTATTCGTATTGGCTTTCTACTGGTGCGCCAATAGGTAAGACCCTTCCAGGACGTGGATTTGATGAACCCTCCCCACCTAAAGGCGGGTTTAATAATGCTCGCGGTAAAGTAGTTTACGAGCAGCAGTGTCAGATTTGCCATGGCTCAAATGGAGAGGGTCAAAAGGTTGGCGCAAATTATGTATTTCCACCGCTGTGGGGAAAAGACTCCTATAACTGGGGCGCCGGCATGCATCGCATTAACACCGCAGCCGGCTTTATTCAGCACAACATGCCCCTAGGTCGCGGTGAGACCTTAAGCGATCTCGAGTCCTGGGATGTGGCCGCATTTGTAAATATGCACGAACGACCACAAGATCCTAGATTAATCGATGGGGATATAGAAAAAACTCGAAAACGCTTCCATGCAGACGACGGAGTAAATCTTTATGGGACTACGATTGACGGCGTTCTGATTGGTCAAGGAACAAAATAAAAGGTTAAAAGCTTTCACCTTTGAGGGGACAAGCGCCACCAATGCAGACAGAGCTGCCATTCTCGGTGGCAACGCCGCTCACTTATTAAACTTAAAACTCAGCTAACCAACTAAGTCGGGGGTTGAATCTTTTCTTTTCACTCCAATATCTTTGCGGAAATGGACACCCTAAGACGACTCACTCAGGAGAAGATGCAATTCTTCGGGCGTAAATCCCGCTTGCTTGCGAGCTTCCATGTTAAATGGACCCCTTAATACCGGAGCGCAATACTTTCTGGCCAATTCTTTATATGCTGTGATAGGAGATAAACCTTCGCGATCGCATAAGAAATTGAACCAGCGGTTACCAATTGCGACATGCCCTATTTCATCCCCAAGGATGATCTCCAGTATTTCAACCGCCTTAGCTTCCTTGATTTGCTTGAAGCGATCCCGAATCTTCGGCACTGCGTCTAAGCCTCTAGCCTCCATAGTTCTGGGAACCAAAGCCATCCTGGCAATCACTGCATCAGAAGTCCTCTCAACCATTTCCCACAAACTATTATGCGCAGGAAAATCTCCGTAAGAAAATCCAAATGATTGAATGTGCTCCTCAACCAAGCTAAAGTGAAGCGCCTCTTCTTTGGCAACCTTTAACCAATCCTCATAGTACTGTTGAGGCATTTCTGGGAAGCGCCAAATTGCATCCAGCGCCAGATTCATTGCATTAAATTCAATATGGGCAAGTGAGTGCAATAAAGAGACCCTGCCCTCAAGGGTAGCCATCCTTCGTTTGGGGACCGTTAGGGGTGGTACCAGTTCTGGCCTTTGTGGGCGCCCGGGAAGACTGAGAAGATTGGCATCGAACATCATCAAAACATCTAGGGCGATATTTCCATGGTGGTATTCGTCAAATAGAGCATAAACCTGGGAGACCTTCGTCCGAGCATCAGTACTAGCGAGTATTTCAAGGGCGGATTGGCGTAATTCATTCATGTATAAAATGGGGCGCCTTAATGCGCATATGGCTACTTAATATTGATATAACAGTCATTTCTGGGCTATAGCGAATAGGCTTATCGGCACAATCTTCATTGGGCCATTTTAGAGAAGATTTGATAAAAAACATCGAGAAAGCTTCCTGCAAGTGAATGCATAAAGACTTTTTGTTATTTTCAAGCAAAATGCTTTAGGCTATGGGCTAGCCATTCAGCCACCCTCATTACCGGATTACGCACATGAACATGACCCTTTTGCGACTCTCGCTGAACACCTCCGACATCATTCTGCGCTTGGAGCTCAGCTTTGCGGTGCTATCCATTTGCTTTCTGGTCTTCTTTATTTTTCAGAAATTCCTACCCAATTTTTTGTTTGGGGAAGATGCGCAATATGCGGGATATATTTACAACGCCATGGGGGTAGTCTTTAGCATTGTGTTTGCCTTTATTACAGTACTTGTATGGCAAAACTATAACAATGTTGATGATGCGATAACCAAAGAGTCCAATAATTTAAATAGTATCTATCGACTCTTTTCGGCCTTCCCACCCGAGGTGGAGCGCAATGGGAGGGATGCCCTGAGAGATTATACAAAGACGGCCATTGAAGAAGAGTGGCCTTTATTAAGCAATGATCAATTTAGTATTGAGGCCTATAAAAAATTTCTCATAATAGAAAATTTGATTATTCAAATTCAACCTCAAAATATCGGACAATCAAACGCACATCAGCAAATTTTGCATTTGATGACTCAGTCAGCTGAACTGCGTCGCAGTCGTATTTACAACGCTAAATTTGCCCTAGCGCCACCCGCCTGGATCGGACTGATCAGTAGCTCGATGATTTTTTTGGTGTTTTCATGTCTCTTTAGAATGAAGTCCACACAAACCCATCTGATATTGATTTTATTCTTGGGCTTAACTATTGTGGGCGTGCTCTATTTCCTGATGTTATTTATACATCCGTTTTTAGGTCCCATGGCCATCAGACCAGATGCCTTCAGCAATCTACTGAAGTCTGCCTGGACTTATTAAACAAGGCCCCATTTTTTAATAAACCACATCTTCATTAACTGGGTTGTTAATAAATAACAGGGGAGCAATAAAGCAAGACCAAGCCAATATAGCTGTGGCGGTGGCGTCATCTGGAATCCATCGCCAACAAGGGTGAATGGTAACACTACACCAACAGCACAAATCACCAAGGTGGTCATCACCAGGGGCCAACTTGGAACGCTTTCTTTAAATGGAATTTTTCCGGTCCTAATGACATACACAATCAAAGTCTGCGAGAGCAAGGACTCGATAAACCATCCAGTTTGAAACACAGGAGATAACTCTGGCGTATTTGCTTTAAGCACAAACCACATAAAAGCAAATGTTAAGTAATCAAATATAGAGCTAATGGGGCCAATGCAAAAAATATATCGGGCAAGACCACGCACATCCCAAGCCCTTGGGCTTTCTAAATACTCCGCATCCACTAAATCAGTTGGCACCGCGGTTTGAGAAAAGTCATACAACAAATTATTAAGCAAGATCTGCACAGGCGCCATTGGCAAAAACGGTAACAAAGCGCTAGCCCCCAGCATGCTAAACATATTGCCAAAATTAGAGCTTGCTGACATTTTGATGTACTTCATAATGTTACCGAAAACGCGTCTACCTTCAATCACCCCTTGATAAAGAACCATTAAGCTTTTCTCAAGCAAAATAATATCGGCCGACTCCTTGGCAATGTCCACTGCTGAGTCAACAGAAATGCTGACATCTGCGGACTTGAGGCCAGGACCATCATTAATACCATCCCCCAAGTACCCCACTACATGACCTTGAGATTGCAGGACTCGAATAACCCTAGCCTTTTGCTGAGGCGTCATCTTCGCAAAAATCCCAGTGACTGCAAGCCTACTGACAAGCTGCGTGTCATCAAAGGCATCGATCTGAGATCCCAACATCACTTGGTTGATGGGCAGCCCCACATCGCCACACACCTTGCGAGTAATGCGCTCGTTATCCCCAGTCAAAATTTTGACCTCTACCCCACAAGCTCGCAAGGCTTCAATGGCTGGCTTGGCAGATTCCTTAGGGGGATCCAGAAATGCGACATACCCGAGCAATATGAGGTCAGACTCATCAGAAATGCTGTATGGCCTATCACTCATCGATCCCTCTCGAATAGCAACAGCAATCACCCGGAATCCATCATTATTGAGTGCATCAACCACATTTTGTAGGGTGGCCTGGTGATCTTTGCCAAGTTCGATTAAATCATTTCCAACTTGAGCATATTTACATTGCAAAATAATTTCCTCTACAGCCCCCTTGCAAATCAAAATATCTTCCTGGTTATTTCTCCGAACGACAACCGACATGCGGCGCCTCTCAAAATCAAAGGGAATCTCATCAATCTTCTGATATGTATTGGCATCATGCAGCTTTTCATGTACGTCAACATGCTTCAGAATGGCTACATCCAATAGATTTTTTAGTCCGGCTTGATAGTGGCTATTTAAGTACGCGTACTCCAAAACCCGCGCATCCTCCTTGCCGTTCACATCTATATGTTTCTCTAAGATAATTTGATCCTGCGTCAGGGTGCCCGTTTTATCGGTACACAAAATATTCATAGCGCCTAAATTTTGAACGGCGTTAAGCCGCTTCACAATCACCCGCCTCTTTGACAGGGCAATGGCACCTTTAGCCAAATTAATTGTTACCAGCATGGGCAGCATTTCTGGCGCAAGTCCAACACCTACCGCAATCGCGAATAAGGCCGCCTCCAGCCAGTCGCCCTTTACCAACCCATTAATCAGAAAAACCGCGGGAATCATTGCCGCCATCAGACGGATCATGAGCCAAGTAAAGCGATCAATGCCTTGATCAAAACTGGATTTCTTTGTCTGGGTAGTGGTCTCGCGCGCAACTTGCCCAAAAAAACTGGCATTCCCTGTTTTTAAAACCAAGGCCTCGCCCATCCCAGAAACAACATGGCTGCCCATATAAGCCAAATTCATCCAATCAAAGGACGAGGCTGCGGCCAATGCGGTGGAGAGGTGGGATTTTTCGGTGGGAAGCGACTCGCCTGTTAATGAAGCTTGATTAATAAAGAGATCCTTACTACTAATGATCCGCACATCCGCGGGAATCAGGTCGCCAACAGAGAGGCGAACTACATCACCAGGCACAACCTGAGCCAAATCAACTTCGGATTCGATCCCGGACCGAAGTACCAGCACTTTTGTACTGACTAACGATTGCAATATTTTCGCGGCTTTATTAGATTTATATTCCTGAAAAAATGTGAGAGAAGCAGATAAGAAAACCATCAGAGCAATAAGAATTGCCCCTCTTTGCTCACCAGTCAAATAAGAAGTGAGCGATAAAACCAACAACAAGATAGCAAGTGGAGAAAAGAATAATTTGATGAATTGAAATACCGGCGATATTTCTTTCCCAAAATTAAAACGATTGGGTCCGTATGCCGCATAATTTTTTCGCCATTGCTCAAGCGATAAGCCAGAAGAGGAGGAGTTCAAATTGGCATACAGCGAAGTCAAATCTGATAAGGCCAGCTCTTTGATTGCCGATGCGGCAGTAGTGTCTTTATTCATCATATAAATATTCTATGCTCTATAGACATTACCTGGCTTGTCTAGCTAACAAAACCAGGAATCCTAAGACGAGGCAAATGCGAGGTTTTAATATAAAACCTATAGCTAACCTCTATTGGAGAGCGTATATGTCGATTTTTGCTTGTATACGCCGAAAGATCAGGGCACTATTTGCTCTATATCAAATTCCGATAGTGGCCCTGGGTTCATACTTTAAAGCTGTGATCAATTTCAAGGAATAAGCTTGCCTTCCGCCTTCATAACCCATGCAGACTGCAGTCGCCATGAGATGGGATCTTGCCATCCAGAATGCCCTGAGCGACTGAGCGCAATTAATGATCAACTGCTGATCACGGGCTACCTGAATTTCATGGATGCCTATGATGCTCCACTCGCTAGCGTTGAACAAATCAGCAGAGCGCATTCCTCTCTATATGTTCAAGAACTAATAGCCCAGTCCCCCAAAGAAGGATATCAGCAGGTTGACCCCGATACTAGAATGAATCCTTACTCCATCAATGCTGCATTACGCGCAGCGGGAGCAGTCATCCAAGCGACCGACTTAGTTTTAGATGGCAAAGCATCTAATGCATTTTGTTGTGTGAGGCCACCCGGTCATCATGCGGAACATGATGCGGCAATGGGATTCTGTTTTTTTAACAATGTTGCTGTTGGGATTCGACATGCACTAGATGTTCGAGGCATTCAAAAGGTGGCGTTAATTGATTTTGATGTTCATCACGGTAATGGTAGCGAAGATATCTTTCGCGATGATGATCGCGTCATGATGTGCTCCATCTTTGAAAAGGATTTATATCCATTTACCGGGGAATTTATTCCCGAAAAGAGAATGGTGAACATCGGCTTGCCAACGAGATCCAAAAGCGAGGCCTTTAGAGAAGTCGTTGAGAAGTTCTGGATTCCAGCTCTTGAGCAGTTTCAACCGGAGATGATCTATATATCCGCAGGGTTTGATGCTCACCGGGAGGATGATATGGGTAATCTAGGGCTTGTTGAAGCTGATTATGAATGGGTCACCAAACAAATTGTTGAGTTTGCCCAACTGCATTGCCAAGGTCGCATTGTTTCATGTCTAGAGGGTGGTTATGTATTAAGCCCCCTAGCCCGAAGTGTTGCTGTGCATATTAAAGTGTTGATTGGGGCTGACTAAATTGGAAAAACATTATTTAAACTCGCTACTTGACCCTAGCTCTATATCCATTCTGACGAATTCACAAAAACCTAGAGATGCCAACCCCTATTTAGATATCTTTTTGAAGCTGTTTGAGCAAGACAGCTATTCTGGGACGCTTGAGTGGATAGACACTAGCGCGAAGCTTGCGCCAAGCGCTACAAACAGCCAGCCCAGAGACCTGGCTATTATTGCTCTAGCCCCAGACGAGTTGCTTTTCGCTTTGGATTTGGCGGGTCGCCTCAAACATCACTCAGCACTATTGATCTCCACTGGCATCAATAGGGTCATTGCTGACGAACTAAAAAATGTAGCGCGACACTATGGCATGAAACTACTGGGGCCCAATAGCATGGGTTTTCAAAGACCATTCCGCCATTTAAACGCAAGCGTGTTGGGGGATTTAGCGGCCCCCGGTCCGCTGGCTCTGATTGCTCAATCTGGCGCCCTAACGGCTGCCATGCTGGACTGGGCCAAAACCAATGGCGTTGGCTTTTCATTTGTTGCTGCTGTTGGGCAAAATACTTCGATAGATATTGCTCAATTACTAGATTTCTTAGGCAATGATGCCAAGACGCAAAGCATTGTTCTGTATCTAGAAGGAATTACGAATTCCAGAAAGTTTATGAGCGCATTACGTGCTGCCGCGAATATGAAGCCTGTCATCATCCTGAAGTCTGGCCACAAAACTGCAGGCAATGAAGCGGCGAAAACCCACTGCGGCACCATCGTTGGAACGGATGCCGCATTTGATGCCGCTATCCGGCGTGCAGGTGCGGTAAGAGTCAAGTCTTTCGTTGAGCTCTTTTCTGCCGCTAAATGTTTAGCATCCAGCTATCGTCCTGTAGGCAATCGATTGGCAGTCATTACAAATGGGGGTGGTCCTGGAGTCTTGGCAGCGGATCGGATTAGTGAGAATGATTTAATTCTAGCTAAGCTGTCGCCAGAACTTACCGAGCAACTTCAATCAGAACTGTCGCCATTCGCATCTCTAGAGAATTTAGTTGATGTATCCGAAGAAGCTACGCCAGAGCAATATTGCGCAGCGATCAATGCCGCCAATAGTGATTCAAATATAGATGGCATCTTGGTGATCTATTCACCAAAGCCATCTGTAGATAGCTACAAGGTTGCCAGTGCAATTGCTGCAATGAAAAAACAGATTAATAAGCCATTATTAAGTTGTTGGATGGGTGATTCATCCGTAGGTGAAAGCAGACTTTTACTTGCCAATGCAAATATTCCCACCTTCAGAACTCCTGAGGCTGCTGTAGGCGCCTTTGGCAATATCTCTAGTTTCTACACCAATCAAAAACTGCTCCAGCAAACTCCGCCGCCGCTTTCGAAGTCCTCGAGTCCTGACCTAGATGGGGCAAAACTCATTATTGAGAATGTGTTGGCATCCAAGCGAACCGTCTTCACCGAAATGGAATCTAAGGCCCTGCTTTCGGCCTTTCATATTCCGATTACACAAACTATTCTTGCTAGGAGCGTGAATGACGCCATCATGATTGCCAATCAAATTGGCTACCCGGTTGTTTTAAAGATTGATTCACCCGATATTAGCCATAAATCTGATGTCAATGGCGTAGCGCTAGATGTGATGAACGCAATGGGTGTGAGGGATGTCTATGCGCATATGATGCAAGCCGTCACGCGCCTCGCTCCAGAGGCCCGCATCAATGGCATCACCATTCAGAAAATGGTTCGTAATAAACGTGGGCGTGAAATCTATATCGGGCTCGTGAATGAAGAGCCCTTTGGGCCAGTGATTGCATTCGGTGCTGGCGGCACCATGATTGAGCTTTTAAATGACCAATCCATGGAGCTGCCCCCTCTGAATCAATACTTGGCAAAACAACTTATCAAGCGCTCACGCATTGCGCAAACTCTGAAGGAATGGCGTGGCGCACCAGCCGTCAATGAAGAGGCCATTGAGCACATCCTATTGCGGGTCTCTGAAATGGCTTGTGAGCTACCCCAACTCCTTGAAATGGATATCAACCCCATTATTGTTGATGAGTCAGGAGCCATCGCTGTAGATGCACGGATCGTCATTAGCGATTCTCACAGTCTGAACAATACTCCAGCAGGCTTATACACACACTTGGCAATCCTGCCCTATCCACATCAGTATGAAAATATCTACCCCCTTAAGGATGGCGAAGAATATTTAGTAAGGCCAATACACCCAGATGATGCAGATATGCTTAAAGCATTCTATAAAACGCTCTCGGCTGAGACTCGCTATTTTAGATTTATCTCGAATTCTCCAGAGCTAGCACCATCGATGGCAGCCAAATTCACACTCATTGATTACGATAGCGAAATGGCCTTGGTTGCACTCATCCGAGAAACGCAATTATTGGAAGATGGAGCCTGGCACGAGAGCGAAAAGATTATCGGAGTATCTCGTTACAGCACCAATCCAGATAAGGCTAGCTGCGAGTTTTCGCTGGTAGTGGCCGATGATTTTGGTGGGCAAGGCATTGGGTCTCGCTTGATGACCAGCATTATGGAAGTCGCCCGCGACAAAGGCTTATCTGAAATTGATGGCCTCGTTCTCTCTAAAAATCCGAGTATGCTCAAACTGATGCGTAACCTAGGATTTTCAGTAGAGAGCATGGTCGATGATACTGACTTCAAACTTGTCCGGAAAAAACTGTAATTCATCAAAATCGGTAAATCCTCATCTCAGAACGTCTGATATGGAACATAAATAAGCCCTTCTTACGTGGGGCTTATTTTTTGATCTAGGCCCTGGTAGTTAGGCACCCTATATTGATCTATATTATCGATAATACATATCATATTTATTCATTATGCAAATAAATAAATAAGGCCTAGAATGACTCCTGTTGTGAACCCACTTTTTTATTTTTATCAGGAGAAATCATGTCACTAATCAACACACTAATTCCACCATTTAAAGCCCAAGCTTTCCACAATGGCAAGTTCATCACTGTTTCCGATCAGACCCTCAAAGGAAAATGGTCTGTATTAATTTTCATGCCAGCAGCGTTCACATTCAACTGCCCTACAGAAATTGAAGATGCGGCTGATAACTATGCTGAATTCCAGAAGATGGGTGCAGAGGTATACATCGTTACTACTGATACTCATTTCTCACACAAAGTGTGGCACGAAACTTCACCAGCAGTAGGTAAAGCGAAGTTCCCATTGGTTGGAGATCCAGCGCATGTTCTAACCCATGCCTTTGATGTGCATATTGACGAAGAAGGTTTAGCATTGCGCGGTACTTTCATCATCAATCCAGAAGGCATTATCAAAACCGCTGAAATTCACTCTAATGAAATCGCTCGCGATATCTCTGAGACATTGCGCAAACTCAAGGCTGCACAGTACACAGCGGCTCACCCAGGCGAAGTGTGCCCAGCCAAGTGGAAAGAAGGCGCAGCGACATTGACTCCATCTTTAGATCTCGTAGGCAAGATCTAAACAAGTAGTCAGTAGTCAGTTGTAAGCAATAGACTCTCTTCGGAGAGTCTATTGGAGAGGAAGGGATTAACGCCTCCTGCCCAATAGACTCATCAAGAATTTATACCAAGGAAGTAACCATGTTAGATACCAATATCCAATCGCAGTTAAAGGTGTATTTTGAAAAGATAGTGAACCCTATCGTTCTCGAAGCCACCCTAGACGACAGCCCTCAGTCGGCCCAGATGCTAGAACTCTTAAATGAAGTTGCCGAGCAATCTGAGCAGATCACCGTGAGCACTGCTGGTAAAAGTAAAAATATTCCCAGCTTCACAGTGGGTAAAGTCGATGAAGTCGCTCGTATTGCATTCTCGGGCCTGCCAATGGGTCATGAAATGACTTCATTCATCTTGGCAATTTTGCAGGTTAGCGGCTACCCACCAAAAGTTGAGCAAGATGTCATCCAGAGCATCCGTAGCCTAGATAGCAAGATGCGTTTTCAGACATTTATTTCCCTGTCTTGCCACAACTGTCCGGATGTGGTGCAGGCCCTGAACCTGATGGCCGCCCTCAATCCCAATATAGAACACGAGATGATTGATGGCGCCCTCTTCCAAGAATTGGTGGATGAATACCAAATCATGGCGGTTCCCACGGTCATTCTGAATGGCGTCGTATTTGGTCAGGGTCGCATGAGTGTTGAAGAAATTGTGGCGAAGCTCGATACCAACTCCTCAGCACGCGATGCAGAAAAGATGAATGCCAAGGCATTCTTCGATTCATTAATCATTGGCGGAGGGCCCGCAGGTGCTTCCGCGGCAATCTACTCTGCCAGAAAAGGCATCAGAACCGGCATTGTTGCGCAGCGCTTTGGCGGCCAAGTTGCCGACACTGTTGGCATTGAGAACTTTATCTCGGTTAAAGAAACTGAAGGCCCAAAATTAGTCATGGCACTTGAGCAGCATGTGAAGGCATACGATGTTGACGTCATGAATCTGCAAACAGCGAAAAGCCTCAGTAAGACTGGTGATGAGATTGAAATCACCCTAGAGAACGGCGCTACCCTTAAAAGTAAAACGGTGATTTTAAGTACCGGAGCACGCTGGCGCGAAATGAATGTGCCGGGCGAACAGGAATACCGCGGCAAGGGTGTAGCCTACTGCCCTCACTGTGATGGTCCTTTGTATAAAGGTAAACGAGTGGCAGTGATTGGTGGTGGTAACTCAGGAGTTGAGGCGGCGATTGACTTAGCAGGTATCGTCAGTCATGTCACCTTGGTTGAGTTTGACACTAAATTGCGTGCAGATGCCGTACTTCAAAAGAAGCTTCATAGTCTCGCTAATGTGACCGTGATCACCAATGCATTAAGTAAAGAGGTTTTGGGTGCCGATAGCAAAGTCACTACCTTGAGATACGAAGATCGCGCCAATCATCAGATGCATGACATCGCGCTTGAAGGCATCTTTGTTCAAATTGGATTGCTGCCAAATACAGATTGGCTCAAAGGCGTGATTGACCTATCACCACGCGGCGAGGTCATCATTGATCAAAAAGGTGAAACTTCAATGCCTGGTGTCTTTGCTGCTGGTGATTGCACAACAGTGCCGTATAAACAAATCATCATCGCGATGGGTGAAGGTGCCAAAGCATCACTCTCTGCGTTTGACTATCTCATTCGTTCTTGAGTTCAATGAGCTCCAATTAAAAAGCCCCGAACTTCCATTCGGGGCTTTTTTCTTCAGCTAATCTCAGCTACTTCTTGGATTGATTTCATTATGTTTGGTGATTTAGCTTTATGGGCCATCTGCAAGAGCTCAGCGAGATGCTTTACCTTGCGTCCCGTCTCTTGCTCTATCTGCTCTCGACAACTGAAGCCATTGGTCAGAATGATCGTATCTTGATCAGACGATCGGATCGCTGGTAGCAGCACCAATTCACCAACCGCCTTGGAGATTTCTATGTGCTCAGGATTAAACCCGAATGAGCCTGCCATGCCGCAACAACCGCTATCAATAAAGTTTGCCTTGGCGCCTAATGCAGATAGAAGCGCGACATCTCCCTTGGTTCCAAATAAAGACTTCTGATGGCAATGGGAGTGCACCAAGACATTGCAATCTAGTGGAGGCGGTGTATAGCCATGCTCATGCAAAAAATCCCCTAGTAAGTAAGTGCTTGATGAGAGCAACTGAGCCCGAGGATCGTTAGGGAAAAACTTCAGCAACTCATCCTTGAACACCGACATGCAGCCAGGCTCAAGACCCACTACCGCTATTGGAGAGTGTTCATCTGCGCCGATCTGATCGCTGATGGCATCCAAAATTTTCTCCAACTTTTGTTTGGCCAAATCCAGATAGCCGAAGTCATATAAAGGGCGTCCACAGCACAATGGGGTCTTTGGCAAGGTCGCCTCAAATCCAGCATAACCAAGCACTTCAACAGCTGCATTAGCTACCTCTGGATGAAAGTGCTCACAGAAAGTATCCACCCAGAGAATAACTTTTTTCTGCCCCAGGTTTGCGTGCTGCGTACTCTTGAACTGCTTCCTAAAAGACTGGCTTGCAAATATTGGCAGACTACGCTCTTGAGCTACACCGCCAACCCACTTAGCAACGCTGGATAAGAGCGGCATCTGCATCACCCCATTCACCAACCAGGAGATCCTGCTAGCTAAAGGCGCCCAATCACCAATACGCCCCATCGTTAAAGCCTGGCGAGGCCTACCGTGCTTCTCGTGATAATGCGATAGGAATTCCGCCTTATAAGAAGCCATATCGACGTGAGCTGGACAATCACTCTTGCAACCCTTACAAGAGAGGCAGGTATCAAGCGCCTCTTTTAGCTCATTGCTTTCCCAACCATCCGTGATGACCTCTCCCTGCAACATTTCCCAAAAGAGTCTTGAGCGTCCACGAGTAGAGAAACGCTCCTCTTTGGTGGCGCGATAGCTTGGACACATAGTGCCCACTTTTTCACTGCGGCATTTACCCATACCAACGCAGCGCTCAACCGCCCTTTGAAAGCCATTGCCCTCTTGGCTTAGGAAATTCAGGCGAGTGTTGATATTGACCACTTTATATTCTGGGCCCATACGCAGGTTTTCATCAACGCGATATGGATGAACGACTTTGCCAGGATTGAGCTTGTTCTGCGGATCCCAAATGCGCTTGAACTCATGCATGGCACCCATCAACTCTTCACCAAACATAATGGGCAAAAATTCCGCTCTTGCCTGGCCATCACCGTGCTCACCAGTTAATGAACCGCCGAACTCTACAACCAGCGTAGCCGCATCGCGAATAAAGGATCTAAATTTCGTGACCCCTTCTGCCGTGCGTAAGTTAAAGGTAATGCGCGCATGCACGCAACCATCACCAAAATGCCCATAGAGAGATGTTTCATAGTCATATGAATCCACCAAAGCCTGAAACGCGCGGAGGTAATCACCCAAACGCGTTGGATCTACTGCGGCGTCTTCCCAACCCACCACTGGGTCAGGAGAATTGGGGTCAATGGAGAGATGGGTTGCTGAAGCGCCATTTTCCCGAATAGACCAAATGCGTTTTTGTAATTGCGGATCTGGCACGAGCCAAGTGGATGGCTGAGGTCCCTGAGTTCTGGCTTTGAAATACTGCTCCGCCTTTTCAGCTTGAGCCACCGCACCCTCCAGCGTGTCATCACCAAACTCCACCACCACCCATGCATTTCCCGGCGGCAATAAATCAATCTCAGCCTTAGCTAAATTGCGCTGCTGCAAGCCACGGATAATTTTGTAATCTAAGCCTTCGATTGCGATAGGATTAAATGATTGGTATTCAGGCACGGCATCGCCTGCTACATAAATGTCCTCAAAACCTAAAACCAAGACAACGCGTTTAGCCGGACTCTTCACGAGCCTGACTTTTGCAGCAAGTGTTAACGCACAAGTTCCCTCAGTTCCAACCAATGCACGGGCAACATTAAAGCCATTCTCTGGCAAAAGTTGATCCAAGTTATAACCGGATACGCGACGCTTAATATTAGGAAAGCGCGCCCGAATGAGGTCGGCATATCGGTCCCGTAGGGTAAGCAAATCTTGATAGATCTGACCCTTTCGCCCACCAGCAGCAATGATCTCCCCCAACTCTTGATCGGAGGTTGGGCCAACCCAAAAACGTTCACCGTCGTAAGTGAGGATTTCTAGAGCTTCGGTGTTCTCAAGCGTCTTTCCCGCCATCACCGAATGCGCACCACAAGAGTTATTGGCAACCATGCCACCTAAAGTACAACGACTATGAGTGGAAGGATCTGGCGCAAAAGTGAGGCCATGCAGCTCTGCAGCATCGCGCAAAGAATCGCAAATAACACCCGGCTCAACAGTAGCATCACCCGCTACAGGATCCAAGGAAAGAATATGGTTGCAGTACTTCGAGATATCAAATACCACTGCATTGTTCACTGTCTGGCCATTCATGGAAGTGCCGGCACCACGCATCAATACTGGCGCTTTATTGCGATGGCAAATCTCAATGCCCTTTACAAACTCTTCCGTATTTTTGGGGGTCACAACCCCAATCGGAATTTGACGGTAATTGGACGCCTCTGAGGCATATACGGCTTGATGGGCTGTATCGAAATGAACCGAGCTTCCTAAAGCTGCCGTCAGCTCTACATTGAGCTGCTCCCACTGAGAAATACCACCCATATTTAATCCTTGTTAGATGCAATTGCCCCTTCTGGGGCATCGTTCATTCTAACAATTCTTAGCGTTTTGTGAGTGATGGGTAGTCGCCCCTGGTAAGGGGGGCGCCCAGGCTAGCGCTATTTCTTTGTAGACTTTTTGGCTACCCCGGATGCACCCTTTTGGACACCCGAAAGGTTATTCATGTTTTCCACGTTTTTCTCGAAATTAACAAATGAGTCTGCCATGGCCGCACGGATTAATTCAAAATTCTGGAGGGCGCTGTTAAATGAAGTCTTAAACACTGAGGTATAGGGCTCAGTTCCCGCGGGCGCATTTTGAGTGGCTTCATTTACAAAATGGATTAAATCGTGCTGAGACTCTTTGATCATCGATTCTGCAATCTTGGCTATTTCCTTGTTCCCACTCGCCAAAGCTTGGAAGAGTTGCGCCTGATAATCGGCCACCTCTTTTGCAGCCTCTTGCAATACATCCGCATGCACATAATCAAATGCTGCTTTAGGATCCTGAGTTTTCATCAACTCGGCAACTTTCGCTTGCAAGCGGGTGGCAAGCTCCTGCGCGGCCTGTTGGTTCAGTTGGGCAATCGCCTGGGCACTAGTTAGCGCAACCTGACCAACCGCCTTAGCAGCTTCCACCCCTTTAGCATGGTTCGCCATTGCGCTTAAATCAAATGGATTCTTACTCATCGCTATCTCCCTTAGTCATTCAGTCAATTATTTAATCTACTCCCGATTGAGCAACATTCAGATAGAGGAATACCACTAGGGAGCGCCCTGAAATACAAAAGAGCGCCCTAGGACGCTCTTTTCTTGGATCTAAGGGTCTTTTACTGAACCACGATATTGGCACCTTGGCGCAATTGGGACAAGAATTCAAATTGCTTACGCTGAATTAAGCCATTACGAATAGCTGCCTGAGCCTGTTCAAAAGCTGGAGGTTTGCTAGATCTTTTATCTTCCAATTTAATCAGATACCAACCTTCAGGCATCTGAATCGGTGTTGGGGAAACCTGGCCCTTGGACAGGGTGGTGAGGACAGCGGCAATCTGCGGCAAAGTTTGCCCAGCTTGAACCCAGCCCACAGCTCCGCCTTGAACCTTATTTGGCGCTAATGAAGCGCTCTTAGCCACCTTCTCAAAAGGCTCCCCTTTTTTAATTCTAGTCAAGACAGCTTGTGCATCCGCTTCCGTGGCAACAGCAATATCACTGACCTTGTATTCCACTATCGTGCCCTGTGGACCTAGGGAAGCAATCTCACGGTTATATTCAGATTGAACATCAGCTTCGCTCACCGGATTTTTCGACATAAAAGTAGCTAGTTCTAAATCAGCTAAATAGTTTTGGCGGATGAGCGCTAACTGTCGATTGGCCTTGTCGGAGTTCGCAAGACCATCCTTATCGGCCTGCTGAGACAAGAGTGCAATTTCAATCATTTTTCCAAGCACTGCTTTACGCAACTCCGGAGAATCTTTTTGACCCTGAGCTAATGCCGCCTGAATACCCTGCTCTACTGCCTCATTTGGAATAATTACGCCATTCACTGATGCCGCTGCGTTGATGGGTAATGCATTCTGAGCGTGTGCGCCGGCTAATAAGCCCAAGCTTAATGCAGATGTCGCTAGCAAGCGAAGGAGATGTAATTTCATAAATAACTCTTTTCTAAAATGTAGAAGTAATAGTACCAGTTGCCTGCCACGCCTTTACTAGAAACTAAAAGTAGCAGGTATTGGCTCAAAAGGTGCATCAGATTCTTCACCTTGCGCTTCAGCCTGCTCTTCGCCCTCCGGGTTCTTAATATAACCTGCGCCTAATGGCAGTTTTTTACCCTGAGCTATCGGAACCATACTCGGATAAACGGGACCCAAAGGACTCTCTGCTGGTGAGATGGGTTGACTATTGAATTCCTGTATTTGCTCAGGCGTATAAGGTGAAAAAGTTTGCCCTAGCGCGAGAGTGGACATCAAGCTCAAAGTGATTGTCAAAACCTGAATGGCCCTGGGTTGAATATGAACGCGCATCTATCTCTCTTAATGATTCCTAGGCAAAAAGCCGTCAGCGTTATATTTTACGCTCGCATTGAAGTGAATCAACATTGCCCAAATCCCAGCTTTAAGGAAGTTTTAGCGCTAGTGAAGTAATAGAGCTGGGCTAGCGAGACTTTATTTGCTATTCTGCAGAATCACTTAAAGGATAAATATGAGCAACGACACTCCAGCCCAAAACGACGAAGATTTTGACTATGGATGCGAATGCGCCATGACACTTTTAAATGAGCCGACAGAAGATTGCTTAAACGATCTGATTGATGAGCTTGATGAAGATGGCATGATCGCTACCGAAGTTGTCTATGGACTTCTTGCCACTATCCTCATGAGCATTACCTCTGAGGACGAAGGCGACGAAGAGGTTCAGTAAAGCTCCCTACGATTCCAAGACCTGACAAGCAAATTGATCCATGGCATGTGCCATGGTGATATCTAACTCAGTCAAAGCTTTAACTGAATGAGTACTTAGGCGAACAGCTACCTTACCTCCAGAATGGGTCCAATCAGGGTGGTGATCTAATTTTTCCGCAAAGTTTGCACAAAGCGTCATAAATTGAAAAGCGCTTTTGAAATCTTTAAATACAAATACCCTTACCAATTCTTGATTTTCTGAATTGACCTGCCAGTTGGGGACGGCCCCCTCATAATCAAAATCTTTTGTAAGCGGCTGGACCTTATCCAATGAGAGCATCCACACTCTTAGCCAACTTCTGCAAGTCTTCCGGGTAAAGCCAACGCCACTCGCCCTCCGCCAAATCAGCCGGCATCACATACTGCCCGATCTCAGTACGATGCAACAAAGAAACATGATTCCCCACTGCAGCCATCATGCGCTTCACCTGATGGTAGCGCCCCTCGACGATCGTCATTGCTAAAGTGTTCTCGCCAAGTTGCTTGCAAGCGCTAGCAAAACACGGCTTCGGATCGTCATCGAGCACCACTCCTTTTAGCAGATGCTCGATCTGCTGTTGGGTGATAGGCTCTGGGGTAGTGATTTCATATACCTTGCCAATATTTTTCTTGGGCGTAGTCATCTTATGAATAAATTGACCATCATCAGAAATCAAAATTAAGCCAGTAGTATCAAAATCTAGGCGTCCTACGCATTGCAAACCACGCTCTACAAATGGCTTAGGCAGCAAGCTATACACGCTTGGGTGATGGGTCGTCTTGTGGGAGCACTCATAATTGGGTGGTTTGTTAAAAGCGATATAGGCTTTTTCATGAAACTCCCAATCTTTCCCCTCCACATTGAGCATCAAGCCCTCAGTAGCGATTCGCTCTTCCGGGTCATCGGCTAAAACACCATTCACACGGACTAGCTCCGCATAGACCAAATCACTGCAATAGCGTCGCGTGCCAAAGCCTTGACTAAATAATATTTTTTCGAGGGAGATCGGTTTAGCCATATATGCAGCAGAGAATACTACAAAGCAAAAAGGCTTAGTACCCCTGAATTGAAGCCATTATGATGAGCCTATCATTCTTTTATTTTCTACTAATCCATCACTCATGACGCTTTCAACCCCAGCCCCTAGAAAACCACTGCATACCCGTGAGATTATTTTTCAAGGCTTTGCCCGTGAGGATGGCCTATGGGATATTGAGGCCCATTTACGAGACTTTAAATTTCAACCATTTACTACTGGCGCGAAGACCTGGGAGCCCGGAGAAGCATTTCACGACATGTGGGTGCGCATCACTGTAAATACAGCATTAGTCATCCAGGCAATTGAAGTTGTCATGGATAGTCACCCTCACCCCGAGTGCCCTCAAGTCATCCCTCCAATGGATGCACTGATAGGGGCGCAACTGGGGAAAGGTTGGCGCAAAACCATTAGCGAACACTTGGGAGGCATTAAGGGATGCACCCATCTACGTGAACTGCTGGCAAATATTGCTACAGCAGCGTTTCAGTCGATTCCAGGAGCATTATTTGATCCCAATGACAATAAGCCACCCCTCTATTTGGGCACCTGTAAATCCTGGGATTTTGACGGGCCGGTAGTGATGCGCGTCTATCCCCAGTTTTACAAATGGAAGCCCAAAATTTAGGTCGATCCTAAAATTCCCCTCGGTGTACATTGAAAGCATTGAAGGCTTGCTGTACGGGCATCAGCTCCACCAAATTGATATTCATATGACTGGGTAAATTGGCCGACCAATAAATCGCTTCAGCCACATCATCGGCACTTAATGCCTTTACACCCGAATACACTTGGCCGGCTTTATCGTCATCACCCTTAAAGCGCACATTGGAAAATTCTGTCCCAGAGCACATCCCCGGCTCAACACAGGTCACGCGCACTGGCGTACCAATTAAATCCGCTCTTAAGTTCAAACTAAATTGCTGAACAAACGCTTTAGTTCCACCATAGACATTGCCGCCTGGGTAGGGATAGTTCGCTGCCACAGAGCCCAGATTAATGACATGACCGCACTTACGCTCAACCATTCCCGGCAAGAAAGCACGAGTCATGTGCACCAAGCCCTTGATATTGGTATCAATCATGCGATCCCAATCGGATAAGAATGCTTGATGTGCCGGCTCTAGACCCAGCGCTAAGCCAGCGTTATTGACCAGTACGGTCACCTGAGCAAACTCGGGCGGTAGAGTAGCGGCCAGACCATCCACCTTCTGACTATCGCAAACATCTACTGATAAAGTCAGCAATTTACCCTGCTGCTCCTGCGGAAGGGATGTCCTGAGGGCATCCAAGCGCTCCACCCTTCTACCGAGCGCAATCACTTTATGACCCTGCGCCAGAAAACGACGGGCAGTAGCCTCACCAAACCCAGCTGTTGCGCCGGTTACTAAAACGGTATGTTCCATATTTTCTCTATTGATTTATCTGTAAATGGCTTAGTTCTTAAACTGAGTCATTTAATATTAATGCCTCCATGACATTCTTGCGGATTATTACCCATCTCTTGACGCTATTAATCCTATTGGGGTCAGTGGGCAGGGCTATAGCCGATGAGAGTAAGTTTTCAGGAGGCTTTTTAAATTTAGAAAGTGCATCAGACCAACTCTCCAATAAGCATATTTTAGAGTTTTGGGGTTATCACAACACTACTGGTGAGCAAGCCCAGAACGATACCCTGAAATTGCGCTATTACCAGCCACTGCAGTTCGATCAATGGCATGGCACTATGCGGATGGATACGTCCTATGTATCCACTTATGGGCCTTCGCTACCCCAGCAGTCTTCGGGAACCTATAGCGCCGGCAACACTTTGCTCACCATCTGGGGAAATCACCCCAATATCTTAAAAAGCTGGGAGGGCACCTTAGGCGGAAGAATAGTTTTTCCATTTGGCAATAACGGTCAATGGGCGGTGGGGCCTCAAATAGGCAGCGCCTTTGTACCCACAGAAGGCAGCAAATCTAGACTCTCAGACTTTTCCCCTTTGGTGCGCTATATGTATGGCTTTAATACCAAGGGAAATTCGTGGGCCAATAACCCAAACCAGCCACCCTTGGTACGAAATCTCAACCTCTATCCCACCTTGGGTTTTGAGATCGTACCCGGCACTCAAATTCGGTTTTGGGATGAAAACGGTATCACCTGGAATACCGGCGGAGGTGGTGGATGGTTTGTACCGATTGACGCCATGGTGACCCATCGCATCAATCAGCATTTCTTATTTGCAGTTGGTGCTAGCAAGCAAGTTGTACAAAGCTATCCAATCTACGACTGGTCGTTTTACGGAAAGCTATCGTTCAACTTCTAATGGCCGCTTAATCGAGGTTGACTAAATGCCCTTGCTCGATCATTGCGGCCTTGGACTTCACAAGAGCCTGCGGTAGCCATTCTTGAAAATCCTCAATAGGCATGTTGAGCTGCTTGCATATATTTCTCAGGACGGGAGTAGTGGCAATCCATTCCTGAGCCGCCTTCATTTCCACGCTACGCCACTCCAGCAATTTGTATTTCAGTAGCACCTTGGCGCCATGCCGCGCATTTCGCTCGATATCGCTGGATAAATAATCTAAGCGGGACTTTGCGATAGCGATAGCCTGCTTCACGTCGGTAAAAGGCTTCCCATGACCAGGAATGACCAAAGACACTGGAAGACTGTCAATCAACTCTAAGGTCTCCGCCACCTCTTCAAAGCCACCCTCGCCCCAAAGCTCTGGAAAAATGACTCCAAACCCCTCTTCCCAAAGCGCATCCGCAGAAATCAAGATGCGATGCTCCTCTTGATACAACATGATCGAATGGTTGTCATGGCCTGGCGCGGCAAGGATGTGCCACCAATAGCGGCCCAGAAAAATCGTTTGGCCCGGTACAAGCAAACCTTGATGCGTAAAGCGAGGACACTCCTGTCCGAGGTTTTGATAGCTTAATAAATCCTCATCCCAATTCTGCACAGCAATCGCCTCAGCCTCGGGTATCCAAATCTCACAGTGAAATTGTTCTGATAACACCGCATTGCCACCGCAATGATCTGAATGCAAATGGGTATTAACAATTTTGTTGAGCCCAGACAAACCATGCGCCTTTAGTGAGTTGGCTACCAAGTCCACTGTCAATTTTTGATGGGCGCAATATCCCGTATCCACTAGAGATACATCCTCATCACCATAAAGAAAAACATTGTTCGCAGAGAGCCATCCGCGCTCAAAGATATTCACCCCTGGGGGTAGCAGGTAGTCGCCAATGCGCTTGTCTGTCATGCTAATTTTTCTGAGAGGTGGGCTCGAGTTTGCGAATATCGAATTGCTGCTGCTTTAAGCGCTGCAATAGGTCATCATAGACTTTTGGGTCAAGCTGTGGCGTTCTCGATAGGACCCAGAGGTATTCTCTTCTTGGATCGCTGACTGCGGCAACTTGATATTGCGGATCTAAATCAATCACCCAATAGTCGCCCCATACAAAAGGCAAGAATGAGAGCCACTCCGGGGCAAAACGCACTTCCAGCTTAGGTGAATCTTTAGCGCCCATCTGACGAGCCGTACCCTCCGCCTCGGATATCTCGCCACTAGCTGTTTTACAGCTATTGAGAACCTGAAGATTGCCATCGGACTTTAGCGAGTACACCGCCTTGGTATTACCCACACATTTCTTCTGGAACCAATTAGGAAATTTGGCAATTTCATACCAAGTACCCAGGTAACGAGGAACATCTAAAGCGGCGATCACCTTCACAGGCCGCTCACCTTGCTGTGCAAAGGCCTGAGAGGTGCTCATGCCAATCAGCAGTAAGCCCAATAAAGAAACTAGTAAATGACGGAGTTGAGAAAGTATGGCCATAAGAGATGTGGCTTTAGATATTAGGTTTGGGCATGAGGCGCAAGTGATTGCGGATAAAGGGGATCCTACAGCATAGGAGCAAAGCCAAAATAACCGCATAAATACTGACTGTTGATAAATCATTCTTTCCCGCTTTATGCCACCAGTAATGCAGAATCACCGTACAGGCTACAAGATAAATAATGCGATGTAGCTGTGCCCAGCGGCGCCCGAGTTTTCTTTGCGCCCAATGGTTCGATGTGATTGCCAAGGGAATGAGCAAAGCAAAACTGATGAAACCCATGGTAATAAATGGCCGCTTGACTACATCCTTCAACATTGCCGTCAAATCAAATCCTTGGTCTAGCCACAGCCAGATAGCAAAATGAAGGCAGGCATAGAAAAAACTAAATAACCCCAACATTCGGCGATATCGAATCCAAGTCGATGAATTCGTGATCAAGCGTAGGGGTGTCATGGATAAGGTCAAACATAAAAAGACTAAAGCCCAAGTTCCCGTTGAGCGAGTAATGAACTCAATCGGATTGGCACCCAATCCATCTGTAAAGCCCAGCCAAATCAAACGATCAAGCGGCAAGAGTGCCAGAAGAAAAATCAATGCCCTCATCGAAGCAAATCCTTAACCATGAATTAATAGAATTTCTTCAAATCCATACCGGTATATAGACTAGCTACCTGATCCCCATAACCATTAAACATTTGCGTTTTAATCTAAGGGGCAAATACTCCTTTCGGATCACCAATCCGCCGCTCAGTCGCCTGACTCCAGCGTGGGTGGTCCACCAAAGGATTGACATTAGAATAAAAACCATACTCCCTAGAATCAAACTGACTCCAGCTTGTCTTTGGCATTTCTTCAGTCAAGCGAATTTTAACAATCGACTTTGCACTCTTAAAACCATACTTCCAAGGCACCACGATGCGCACGGGCGCTCCATTTTGCTTTGGCAGCGTCTCACCATATAGGCCAAAGGTTAAGAGTGTCAGGGGATTCATTGCCTCATCTAAACGCAAGCCCTCACGATAAGGCCACTCAATAATCTGACTATTAATGCCAGGCATTTGCTTACGATCCGCTAAGGAAATAAATTCCACATATTTTGCAGATCCTAAAGGCTGAACCTGATTTAATAATTTTGATAAAGAATAGCCATCCCAAGGAATCACCATCGACCAGCCTTCAACGCAGCGCATGCGATAGATTCGTTCTTCCATCGGGGCTAGCTTTAATAGCGCATCGATATCTAAAGTCATTGGCTTTTTAACGAGGCCTTCAATCGATACTGTCCATGGACGGGTTTGCAAACTATCGGCATGGGCAGATGGGTCGGTTTTATCAGTACCAAACTCATAGAAGTTGTTGTAGCCGGTCACATACTTATAACTAGTGGAATCCTCTTTGGATGTGAAATTCGGATTGGGTGTGGCAATCAATTTATCGGGAGTGGCGGCTAGGGCTTCGCGAGAAAACCACGGCGCAAGGGCTAAACCAAAAGCACCAGCAGCCGCACTTTTAATTAGCTCACGACGACCCTCAAAAACCGCCTTAGGGGTAATTTCTTGAGAAAGCATCTTCTGATCATTTGAGGGCATAAGGGATCTCCTTGAATAAGGGATTTGAGTAATGGGGATATTAATCATTCTCCTACTCTTATCAGTTTATTGCTGAGGCAGTTAAATAGTAAGGTCAGCTCTAGTATGGGCGCACAATAGAAACTGGTCAAATCCAATGCCCTTATTGATGGGATCGCCATGGTAGCCTCCCGCTAAATGGGCGGAGGGATAAGAAAAAAGGCAAACCGACTAGTTTGCCTTTTTTGTGGAACTCACTTCACTTACCCAATTAAGCCACTTGCGCAGCCTTCAAGATTTCATTCAGGGTTGCGCTTGGGCGCATCACTGCCTTGCACTTCTCTGGATCAGCCACAAAGTAACCACCGATATCCGCCGGCTTGCCTTGAACCGCCTTCAGCTCTGCAGTAATCTTTTGCTCATTATCTGTCAATGCTTTAGCGATAGGAGCGAAATGGGCCTGCAATTCTTTATCCTCAGTTTGTGCAGCCAAGGCTTGCGCCCAATACATCGCCAAATAGAACTGGCTACCGCGGTTATCCAACTCGCCTGTTCGTGGCGATGGTGACTTATTGTTATCCAATAATGTGCCGGTCGCTTCATCCAAGGTACGAGCCAAAATCTTCACTTTTTGATTGCCAGTTTTATCGCCAATATCCTCTAAGGAAACTGCCAAGGCCAAGAACTCACCTAAAGAATCCCAACGCAAATGGTTTTCTTCAATCAATTGCTGAACATGCTTAGGAGCAGAACCACCAGCACCCGTTTCAAAGAGACCGCCACCCGCCATCAAAGGCACGATAGACAACATCTTCGCACTAGTGCCAAGCTCCATGATTGGGAACAAGTCAGTGAGGTAGTCACGCAAAATATTACCGGTAACGGAGATCGTATCTTTACCGCGAATGACGCGCTCTAGCGTGAAACGCATTGCACGAGTCTGCGACATGATCTGAATATCCACACCTGTTAAGTCGTAATCTTTGAGATAGGTTTGAACTTTCTTGATCAGCTCAGCTTCATGTGGGCGGTACTCATCCAACCAAAATACTGCTGGGGTACCAGAAAGACGCGCACGGTTTACCGCCAATTTTACCCAGTCACGAATCGGCGCATCCTTAACCTGGCACATGCGCCAAATATCACCCTCTTCTACATTCTGCTCCAGCAATACTGTGCCGTCATCTGCAACAATCCGCGCAACACCAGCCTCAGGAATCTCAAAAGTCTTATCGTGTGAGCCATACTCTTCAGCCTGCTGAGCCATCAAGCCCACATTTGGCACGGTACCCATCGTCGTTGGATCAAAGTTACCGTGAGTCTTGCAGAAGTTAATCATCTCTTGGTAAATACGGGCAAAGGTACTTTCTGGAATCACTGCTTTAGTGTCATGCAAGCGACCGTCAGCACCCCACATCTTGCCACCCACACGAATCATCGCTGGCATAGATGCATCAACGATCACATCACTTGGTGAATGCAGATTGGTAATGCCTTTAGCAGAGTCAACCATCGCCAATGCGGGACGGTGCTCATGGCACGCATGCAGATCTTGAATGATTTCTTCGCGCTTAGATTCTGGCAACGTTTTGATCTTGTCGTATAAGCTGCTCATGCCATTGTTTGGATTAACACCCAACTCTTCAAACAACTTGGCATGCTTTTCAAATGCATCTTTGTAGAAAATCTTCACAGCGTGACCAAATACGATCGGGTGCGAGACTTTCATCATGGTTGCCTTCACATGCAAGGACAACATCATGCCAGTCTTGTAAGCATCTTCGATTTCTTTTTCATAGAACTCGCAGAGCGCTTTTTTGCTCATGAACATGCTATCGATAATTTCACCAGCGAGCAAAGAGACCTTGGGTTTCAAAACAATCGTTTTGCCACTTTTCGTAAGCAAATCCATCTTGACATCACACGCCTTGGTCAGCGTCATTGACTTCTCACCTGCGTAGAAGTCACCCCCATGCATATGGGATACGTGCGTACGGGAAGCCTGGCTCCACTCACCCATAGAATGGGGGTTCTTGCGGGCATACCGCTTTACCGCATTGGGTGCGCGGCGATCAGAGTTGCCTTCACGCAATACGGGGTTTACTGCGCTACCCAAACATTTAGAGTAACGAGTACGAATAGATTTTTCAGCATCATTTTTAGGATCATCTGGAAAATCTGGAATCTTGTAACCTTTGGCTTGCAACTCTTTAATAGCGGCAAGCAACTGAGGAACAGAGGCGCTGATGTTGGGCAATTTAATGATGTTGGTATCTGGCAATAAAGTCATGCGACCCAACTCAGCCAAATTATCGGGAACTTTTTGCTCTTCAGTCAGACAATCTGAAAACTCAGACAAGATACGCGCCGCAACAGAAATGTCGCTCTTCACAATCTGAACTCCAGCCGGCGCTGTAAAGGTGCGAATGATCGGCAAAAATGCACAGGTCGCCAATAATGGCGCTTCATCCGTCAGCGTGTAAATGATCTTTGATTTCTCTGAAGCCATTGATGTTTCCTCGATATTGATAAATATTAGGGTTCGGTCTATACCGAGCCTCTCTCGCATTCCGCACGCCACACGTCAGATGCTTTTGACCGTCTTTTGTGTAATTTCACGCGCTGGACCAAGGCCACCATTTTAAATCATGGACCCTAGCAATTTAAGGGGATTTAGGCCCCAAAGTGGACGAAGCAAGCCAATGTAAGGGAATCCACCAACACAATCTCACTTTCGAATACACCGTAAACTGCCATACATGACTAGCAAGCACCCCTTACTCAATAAAAACCTCGTGCTACTCATTCTCTGTCAGGGCTTATTTCTGACCAATAATGTGACGTTTATAGCGATCAATGGTCTGGTTGGCCTAAGCCTTAGCCCCGTAGCTTGGATGGCTACCTTGCCCGTAATGGGCTATGTTGTCGGCGCCGCCTTTTCGACATCCATCGTTGCCAAAACCCAAAATTACTTTGGCCGTAAGATTTCCTTTCAACTAGGACTCTTAATAGCTGTCTTCTCAGCCCTGCTCTGCGCCTATGCCGCCATTTCCAAAAACTTTTGGCTCTTGGTGCTAGGCACCTTCATTGCGGGCTATTACAGTGCCAATGGTCAACTCTACCGATTTGCCGCAGCCGAACTCACCGTGGCTAGCCAGAGAGACAAAGCAGTCTCTTGGGTGTTGGCTGGCGGAATTCTGGGTGCAGTCATCGGCCCAAACCTAGCCTCTTGGACCAGGAATCTCTTTGATACCCCCTTCTTGGGAGCCTATCTCTCCCTCTCCGTTGCCGGGCTCATTGGCATCATCGTGATGCAGTTCATCCACTTCCCTGAAGAATTCAAAACCCACCATTCCCTGTCAGATGGTAGGGACCTCAAAACCATCCTCAGGCAACCCGTCTTTATGGTGGCCATTATTGGCGCCGCCCTCGGTTACGGGGTCATGAATTTATTAATGGCAGCCACTCCACTAGCGATGCAAATGTGTGGCCTGCCATTCTCCGATACTGCTTTGGTGCTGGAGTGGCATGTCATTGGCATGTTTGCCCCAGGCTTTTTAACTGGCTCACTGATTCAGCGCTTTGGCGCTCTCAAAATCATGGGTGTCGGGGTCATGCTAAACCTACTATGCATTGCGATCGCCTTGACTGGGGTTGATTTCCATCAGTATTTAATTGCACTGTTGTTCTTAGGCGTCGGCTGGAACTTTTTATTTACCGGCGCCACCTCATTGGCTATGACGGCTTATCGGCCAGAAGAGCGCGACAAAGCGCAGGCAGCCATTAACTTCTTTGTCTTTGGAACAATGGCATTTACTTCATTTGGCTCAGGCGCCCTCATTACCTCTCAAGGCTGGGATATCCTGAATCTTGGCTCATTGCTTCCCGTCACCGTTACCGCAGGAGCATTGATTTGGCTTAGCGCCAAGCGAAGAAAATGGACTCGCCCTTAAGATGTTTTTGCCAAGGGCAAGTTGAACAACAGATTCTGGGGCTTTAGCTTCAATTCAGACTGGTCATTCATGGCGATTCCTAGATACACTGGCTTGCCAGCTTGCGCTTTCGATACGGCAGCTTCATCAATAAAGTCCAGGCGGAACAAGCAGATAATTTTCTCTAGCTCTTCAGCATCCACCGCATCTTTGTTGTAAAGCTTATTCAAGATCTCAGTTGCGCTGGCATCTAGACCCACATGCCACGACCACTTGGGATCAGTAATTTGCTGCATAGGGGTAATGCGTATCTGCGCCCCTAAAAAATGCTCTACCCACCTCTCTAGCACGCGACAAAAATGATTGATAGGGGGTTGGCCAAAATTGAGTTGCACCGCAAAATCATGCGCCTCGTCTCTCTCCCAGTAAAGATCGGCATTGTCTTCATGCAAGACATCTAAATCGATTGAGCGCATGGCCATCGAATTGCCCTTGAGAAGATCCATGATGTTGCCAGTCTCACCAGCCTGCGCATTGCGGGCCACGATCTCATCGTCCGCCCCCATGACAACACCTTCCTCAAGGACGCTGATCTTTTGCGTCCGAAAGAAGAGCTCGCCCATACGAGCATCTAGCGGATGGCAATCTTCACCCAAAATATGTCTGATAAAGATTTGGGCTAATTGCGCAATGAATAGGGGTGGCACATCAACACCCTCACCCTTAAATAAACCCATATAAAAGCTCTCTAAGGAGCTGGTTGCTAATAGCTTGGCGCGATATCGCAACCAGACCTGATAATTCGCCTGAATATCAGGATCCGCCATCGCCGCAATGTCAGCATCGGAAATGGCCGCACGAGGATTCTCGGTTAAGCGCTGATGCAGGGTACGCTCAGCATCACAAGACTCCGGCACCAAATGTAATTCTGGCCGCAACAAATATGTCCGCAAAAAATCATCGGTCACTAGCAATTGATTGTCCGAGCCTACCTCGAGGGTTTTATAAGCTGAATGGGGCCAGAAGTTTGTCATGTTGGTGCGCTCGAACAAAAAGATAAGGCTCAGAATATACTAGCCGTTCAATTTCAGCCAAAGAGGAAGATAAGCATGAGCGAACTTAAAAAAATAGATACCGTTGTAGGTGATGGCCAAGAAGCTGTTGCTGGCAACGCAGTCGATGTCCATTACACCGGCTGGTTGTTTGATGAGAATGCGCCTGACAACAAGGGCCAGAAGTTTGATAGTTCCCTCGATCGCGGCCAACTGTTTAGCTTTCCCTTAGGTGCTGGCCATGTCATTAAGGGTTGGGATCAAGGCGTGCAAGGCATGAAGATTGGCGGCAAGCGCACCCTGATCATCCCATCTGAAATGGGGTATGGTGCACGCGGCGCTGGTGGCGTCATTCCGCCAAATGCAACACTCGTTTTTGATGTGGAGCTGCACGGCGTCAATTAATTTAGCCTAGAGCAGGATCCTAGAAGCAATAAGGCCACTCAATTGAGCGGCCTTATTTTTGACTGTTTCAGTTCAACAAAATTATGAGCGGACATCCTTGCCGTTCAATGTCAATCTAGTAGGTGAATGCGTTTGGCACAAACCAATTAAACGATTTCTTTCGGCCATCACCTTGTCGGCGTAACCACCATCGTTATCTGCGTTCGCTGCACCTACGTAATACTTCAAGCCATTACGCAGTGAGCCGCTGGTAGCAATCAAATATTTCAAGATGTACGCGCCCACCCGAATATTGACCTCAGGTTTCACTGCATCCGTTGCGCCACCATAGAGGGCATATTTATCCTTATGAATTGCGGTCATCACTTGCATTAAGCCTTCCGCACCAGCCTCACTCTTCGTCAAGGGATTGAAGTTGGACTCTACTGAAATCACAGCGAGCAACAACACTGGATCAATATTGACTTCTTTTGCAATCAATACGGTATTTGAAACATATTCCTCAATCTTGGCGCGATCAAGTTTGTATTTCTTCTCAAAGAAGTCGGCAACCGCGCGTTGATTTTGGATGGGCACCATCAATTTAGAGTCGAGGGCCTGTGGGTCAATTTTTGATGTGGGAATTTGATCCGATAAATGCGAAATCGGCCGTACTTTTGCCTGGGCAACCGAAGGCATTAAGAGCGCAACTGTTTGTTGCTTCGCGCTCATCAAGCCACGATTAGGGCTGACTGAATTCTTTCCATAAATGACGTTGGCAATTTCTTTATCGGCAACTGCCTTTGGAGCTTCAGCTTGATATTGATCGAGCATGGCAAAGCCGTTATGCCAAACCATGTGGCGAGCTTCGTCAGGAACGAGAATGCGGGCCAGGTCAAAGGCACCTGCTTGGGTGCCATTACCAGAAAGCCAAAGTCCAACAATCATGAAAACAGTGACAATCAATATGCCATTCATCACCCGATACACCGGCGATAGAGCATGAACTAGCGACGCTTTAGCGCTAGCCCTTGCAGGCTGCACTAGCGGTAAGTCACTCGAATTTGCTGAAAAACAATTAATCATTCATGGTCTTGCAGTACCCCAAAAAACTAAACTTCTAATTTATGTTGCACTGCAATAAGTAATAAACATGTGCCATCCTAAGAAGGTTCTTATATCAAGTCAAGAATAAGGAAAGTGATTTCTATAACTTATAGGTCTTGAAATAAGCAAGATCCCTACCTTCATCCTGAGATTAGATATTTAACCCTTTAAATTCAATCACTTAATGAAGTTAGTAGGCGCTTATTCCATAGTATAAAAAAGGGCTCTAAAAGTAACTTTTTTACTATTTTGAGCTTGGGAAGGAGTGCTCAGGCCCATACATCTAGTATTTAAGGTGATCTCTTTTTCTACCTGTAGTGGTCCTTGGTCATTCCAAGCAAATTGAAATTCATCAAGAGCAAGGGCTGCAGTCTTTCATCAAGCCCAGCAATTCAAGACTTGAAACGCTAGATAAAGACTAGCTCTAGAGCTAGCTAGGGCGATCGAAAAGCGAATAGTTTCACTTCCCCCCGTCAGCACTGATTACACTGGTATCCGATGAAATGGCTAGCCAAACTCTTCTTACTTGTCATGCTTGGAGCGCCACTGAGTGCCTCCGCTCTATTTGATCAATGCAAGGAATTGTTTCCAGCCCAGCAAATCCCTACTACCTCACAACTGGGTAGAGACCTTTGCTTTGATGACTTTGCTATCTACTACTCTCCCGCAGATAAGAAGCCGATATATACAGTGGAGAGGCTTAATGGAGCGCAACTGCAGGCACCGCACCCTCGTCGCACCAATCAATTTTATGAGGAAGCAAGGCTGCCTTTCCATGAGAGAGCCTTATTAGCTGACTATCGCGGCAGCGGCTATGACCGGGGACATAACGTGCCTGCAGGAGATATGACCCGGGAGCGAGGCATGGCCCAGTCCTTCTCCCTGGCAAATATGATGCCGCAAGCCAGACAAAACAATCAGGGCATTTGGGCAAAACGGGTTGAAGAGCCGACCAGGATGTACATCAAGCGCGCCCAGGGCGAGGTTTATGTCTTTACTGGATCCACTGGCCAGATTGGCAGCATGGGGAGAAGCAGGGTCACGATTCCAGAGCATCTTTATAAGTTGGTATATGACCCCAATAAAAAAACAGCATGGGCTTACTGGGTTGATAACACCGATGATGCGCAAATGAGCCCACCCATCTCTTATGCGGAGCTCATCCAAAAAACCGGCATCGACTTTCATCTCCCTATTGAGGCCAATGAAGATGGCCTGACTAAACATCCTGAAAAGAGCCCATCGAAAACGAAGCAGTTAGTAGGCGACTGGTATCCCGTCTTTTTCGATCAGTACTCACCAGATAAGGTAGCAGCCATTGTTTCCAATATCAAAGCAGCTAGGGTTGCCAATATTCAAATTCAGTATGACCGCAACGTGGAATTAGCTCAAAAGTTGGCGCAAGAGATTCAAGCGCAAAGCTTCATGCAGGCGACTCTTTTACAAAATAGTCCCCCAGACTCGCCTGGGGTTAGCTATGAACGCAATCGCGTGACAGCAATAGTGCACTCCAAATAAGTTAGCCAGTTAGTGCTCGCGAAAGCGAGATTGAATGCCATGCGCCCGCTGGATTGGGCCTAATAGCCCCCGCAAACCATTGTGATCCAGGGTATGCATCAACTCTAGCAACTCCCCAAGCTCACCCTTCGGAAATCCTTCGCGCGCAAACCACGCCAAGTAATTGCCCGGCAAATCAGCCAAAGCGCGCCCCGCATGCTTGCCAAAGGGCATTTTCATCATGACTAGTTTTTCAAGGGCTTCCGAGTTCATAGGCCAAATATTACAAGGTTGCGTCAACACGCAATTCCAACACCGGGCTCAATGTGGTCTTTTTCCTTTATTGATAACGATTCTCATCTACTGTATATTGCGAATGGTTCTCATTTACTTTATCAACCACCCTTAACAATATGACACTGACCATTAAACGAATCGCCCTCTTCGCCGCCCTGCTAGCCACAGCCCTGCATTTTTCCTTCGCCAATGCGGGTGAAGGTGCTTTTGGTTGGATCTATACCCTAGACCTTCAGCCAAAAGGAAAGCTGGAGTTTGAGCAACGCTTACAGCTGAATAAGCAACAAGCTACAGGGTCATATAACGCATGGGCATCAAGATCTGAGTTGGAATATGGAGTCACGAATGACTTTCAAGTCGCCGGTTACCTGAATGCCTACTATGTCAATGCGAATCAAAATTACACCAATCCAGAAGCTTGCGGTGATAGCCCCACCTGCACTGGCGGACAACCTGTTCCAGGGTCACATGATCCAACAACAGCATATAGAAAAGGTGGGGTTGAAGGTGGATCTCTAGAGGCGATTTATCGAATCACCAATCCAGTGACATCCCCAGTCGGAGTCGGACTCTATTTAGAGCCTACGCTTGGAAAAAATAAGAATGAACTTGAGGCGCGACTATTGCTGCAGTCAAACTTTATCGATGACAAATTGGTATTAGCTGGCAACGTTGTTGTCGCCAATGAACAATTAAAGTTTGTGGGCAATGGCAATGTTCCCGAGTCGATGATGGATTTTCTCGTGGGAGCAAGTTACCGATTTGCGCCCAAATGGTCAGGTGGTGTTGAAGCCCGTTTTCATAATGACTATTCCAGCTATAACCTTCAAAATCAAACCCAAAAAGCGACATTTGTTGGGCCGAACTTACATTACGCGGAAAAAGACTGGTGGGTTACGGGTGCCTGGCGTTATCAGTTAAAAGGCAACACTTGCATGGGTGATGGTACCGCCGAATGCTCCAATGCCCGCGTTTGGGATAGCCACTCCGTAAATGAATTTATTGTCAAAGTGGGCTTTCCGCTCAACTAAAAGAGCATCTCGCAATCTTCAGAAAAGGGCAAGCATGGAAAAGCAAAATTTATTAATGGCGGCACTCATACACCTGGTTAAGTTTCAGTCGACCCACTGCGCAACTGCGAAAGAAAGGGCTCTGATGATGTTTGAGGCATTGTCAGAATTAAAAGAAACCAGTCCCGAACTTGAAGATCTTTGCCTTCAAGCCAATGAATTATTAGTTAACTAACTCATCCATCCCCCGCTTCAATAAAAGAAATCTAATCATGTACTGGAAACCCAACCCCCTACTCATCATCGGCTTAGCCGCGGCATCAGCACCCATCATTGCGCAAGCCAAGATTTATGTATCCGTTGAGCAAGCTCAAAAAATATTGCTTCCCAATAAGTCACTCACCAAGAACCCCATCATCATCACAGATGAACTACAAGACAAAATGCGCTCAGCATCCAGCGTTCGCCAAACCTTTCATGGAGATCGCATCTGGAGAGCGGGTGACGGTAGCTGGTTTATTGTGGATGAAGTTGTAGGTAAACATGAAATGATTACTTATGCGGTGGCATTAAGCCCATCAGGCGCCGTTACCGGCATTGAGATTCTGGATTACGTTGAATCCTATGGTTATGAGGTAGCTGAAGTGCAGTGGCGCAATCAGTTCATTGGCAAGACAGCGGCAGATCCTATTAAGCTAAATCAAGATATTCAGAATATTGGTGGAGCGACACTCTCCTGCAAGCATTTAACAGATGGAGTCAAGCGCATAGCGGTCCTTTATGACATAGCACTCAAAAATCAAGCTCAAACCCCTAAAGCAAAATGATTCGCTGCAAACCTCTCTTAGGCACCTTCGTTGAAATATCCACTGAAGATGGAATGGATTCATCTTATGCGATAGAGGCGGCGTTCTCAACCATTGAAAAAGTTCAGTGGCTCATGGGTTTTCATAATACCGAGAGTGAACTTTCTCAAATCAATGCCCGCTCTTATCTAGAGTCCGTTCGCATTCATTCTTGGACAGCCGAAGTACTGACAATAGCCCAAGAGATTTATCGCCAATCCAATGGGATTTTCAATTGCGGTATTGGGCATCGTCTAGTAGCAGCAGGTCTTCTCCCGAACCACTCCACCATCAATGTGGATGCATTTGGAGGGATCGAAGACGTGTTATTTTTAGAATCAGATCTCATCATGTCTCGTTTGCCACTCTGCCTTGATCTGGGTGGTATTGCTAAAGGATATGCCGTAGATAGAGCAGTCGAGACCTTGCAAGCTTATGGTATTCGTTCTGGTTCCGTAAATGCCGGCGGTGATATGCGAGTTTTTGGTGAAGTAGCCCAAGTGATTCAAATCAGAAGCCCAAGTAGTCCTCAAGCACTCATTCAGGTGGGCAGTATGAAGCAAGGCGCTATTGCTACAAGCGGTCTTTATTTTTCAAAACGGGATACCAGTGTAAAAAGTTATATGGTCAACCCCTTAAATCAACATCACATGGAGTTTTCAGAATCCTATTCAGTGATTGCCCCTGAATGCGTCTATGCCGATGCCCTCACCAAGGTGGTGAGCATTACCGGAAATATTCATCATCCCTGTTTAGGACAATTCTCAGCTCAGGCCATGATGATTCCAGCTATGGTTACGCCATGAAAAATACTAGCCGCCTAGGAAAGATGCCGCAATGGCAAAGAAATTTCGTCCTCATTGGCATGTTGGCTTGCTCGCTCACTGGAACGGCTTATTTACTGGGTCATGAGTTTTCTATTCAGCACACTCTCTTTGGAACACATTCGATATTGATTTGGCATGGAGTGACGGCAATGCTGGCCATGCTCGCCCTAGGCTCAGTGCTGCCCTTTCATATCAAAGCTGGCCTGAAGTCCAAGCGAAAGTTGTGGAGCGGCCTAAGTCAGTTAGCGTTTCTATTTACCCTACTAGTCTCGGGCGCCCTGCTCTATTACGGACCAGAAGAGATTCGGGATGCAGTCATCACAACCCACTGGGTGATTGGCCTTGCATTCTTTGCCATCTTTTTGCTGCATGGCGTTTATTCCAAAAAGGTTCCAGCCTTCAATGGCAATAAGGCGCATTGAGTGATCATTCTCAATACGCCTTAATGAGTCTGAAGTCAGCTCAAGCAAACTCAAGAAAACTTATTTACAGCAAGAGTCTTTTCCACAAGAGTTGCCACAGGAATTCATTCCTAGAATTGAATAGGCTGGGCAGAAACGGATGATGCCCGTTGCCAAGGGGATTACGCCAAGCCAGCCCCACCAGCCAATAGTTCCATTGCCTGCGAGCGCTACTAGCACTATGCCGACAATAATTCTTAAAGTGCGATCAATACCACCAAGGTTACATTTCATGTTCCACTCCTTTGAAAACGATTAACTGATTTTTGACTTCTACTTCTTGCAGTAATGCTTGTAAAGTAAACCCATTACAGATACGACAATCTGACTTGATAGGGAGTAGTAAATCTGCTTTCCCTCTCTGCGCGTTTTAACCAGCTTCTCCTTGCGCAGCACAGTGAGCTGCTGAGAAAGCGTTGGCTGATGTAAATCGAGCGCCGCCTCTAACTCACCTACACACTTTTCCCCTTGGCCGATTTCGCATAACAGCATCATGCGATCCCGATTAGATAAGACCTTCATGAGTTTGCAGGCTTCATCAGCCGAAGACTGCATCTTCTTTAATTCTGCTTTAGAAATAGGCGCATTCATAGCGGAGACCAGCTCAGAGGGCATTCAAGGGGATTTTTAAATATGAAATCCCACTGGCATCTGGCTCGGGGAAATGTCCAGCCCGAATGTTTACTTGAATAGATGGCAATATCAAAGTGGGCATCTCCAGAGTGTTATCCCGTGCAGTACGCATCTTGACGAATTGCTCTTCTGT
>CANCBK010000015.1 GCA_947374315.1 Burkholderiaceae bacterium
GGCGACTAGATTTCTAGGTTATCAATTAAACGTGTTTTACCAAGCTTGGCAGCAGTTAGGATGACTAGGGGCTCTCCAGCTTGTAAGCTGTCATTTGAGGCTGGCGCTAGATCACTTTGTTGGCGAATGGCTATGTAATCCGGTTGCCAGCCACGGCCAGCGAGAGTGTTCACCGCTATTTTCTCAATCTCGGATAGTGCCTGCGTATTGCATGTATTCAATTCAAGTACGCGTGTGCGGACTTCTTTAAGGGCCCGCTGCAGTTCAGGTGCTTCAGCACGCTCTGTTACTGAAAGGTAGCCGTTACGAGAGGAGAGTGCTAGGCCATCCTCGGCGCGAACTGTTTCCGCTGGAATGATTTCTACTGGTAGCGCAAATTGCTTGGCCATTTGACGAATAATCATCAATTGTTGGTAATCCTTCTTCCCAAATACAGCAACCTTTGGCTGAACGCAAGAAAGCAACTTCAACACTACCGTACAGACGCCTTTGAAGAAGCCGGGACGGAATTCACCCTCCAGGATATCGCCTAGTTGCTGCGGTGGATCTATGCAGTATTCCTGTGGCTGTGGATACAGATCGCGCTCGGTTGGCGCAAATAAAATGTATACCCCTTCTTTTTCCAGCTTATCAATATCAGCTTGCATGGTCCGGGGATAGCTATCGAAATCCTCGTTCGGACCAAATTGCAGGCGGTTGACAAAGATGCTGGCGACCACGGGGTCACCATGCTGACGAGCCAAACGCATGAGCGAAAGATGGCCTTCATGAAGGTTGCCCATGGTCGGCACAAAGGACGCGCGATTTTGTCCGCGTAAGTGGTCGCGCAATTCCCCAATGTCGCTAATAATTTTCATGCAACTGGAGTGTATGCAAGACGCACATAGATTGGTGCATACGGCTCTGCCTGGGTGATTTCCACTAAGGCCTCGCGCGACAGCTCTAGCATCGCAATGAAGTTCACGATAACTACAGGAACGCCTTTACCTGTTTTGATTGCTTCTTCAAACAGTTCACTGAACTCTACAAAACGAGTATTTTGTAGGCGACGCAAAATGCGTGTCATAAAGTCGCGCACGGATAGCTCTTCGCGCGTAATGGTGTGGTGTTGATTGAGCTTTGCGCGGTGAAGTACATCACGCCAAGCCATTTGTAGATCATCTTGATTAACATCCGGCCATGTGACGGCAACAGTGGTATCTACATAGCCGTGGGCAATTTGGAAATCACGGCCTTGCTGCGGAATTTGATCGAGCTCTTGCGCAGCTAGTTTCATGCGCTCGTATTCCAAGAGACGGCGAACCAATTCAGCGCGTGGGTCTTCCACCTCTTCATCGCTATCCGCTTTTTTCATCGGCAGCAGCATGCGTGATTTGATTTCAATCAGCATTGCCGCCATCAAGAGATACTCTGCAGCTAACTCTAGATTGTGATGGCGAATTTGATCAATGTAGCTGAGGTACTGTAGCGTCACCTGAGCCATGGGGATATCAAGCACATTGAAATTTTGCTTGCGAATTAAGTACAGCAAAAGATCAAGGGGGCCTTCGAATGCCTCCAGAAAAACTTCTAAGGCATCGGGCGGAATATACAGATCGTTTGGGAGCTTAAATAAGGGCTCACCATATAGCTTTGCAAAAGCCGAGGACATTCCATCCGTGATAGAAGGAGTGCTATCGAGTAAATCCGATATCGGCTGAGTGCTTGGATCAATCATTCGAGTAAACGTAAGCCCGTTGCTTTAATTTGGCTACCTTGGCACGGCGCTGATCTTCAATGCTGAGGGGCTCTTTATCCCAGAGTAGTGCACGACCCGCTTGTTGGCCTGCTTCGAGATCAGGTTTCTCGGATTTGAGCCCATTTAAGAACTGGGTGAATTCGGATGTATATCTAGCCATCATATTTCCTAAAATTCTCAATTAATTCAATAACTTGCAAAAATTACTGGGCGGCGTACAGATGCCTAGCCCATCATTATTAACGATTTTTCCTACAAGACTGCCTACTTTTTGGCTTATCCCTGCAAATTACCACTTTTGGAGCTTTTATTAGAGGTTTGCCGCCAATAAAGTCTCAATTTGAGGGGCTTCCACACGGGCCATGAGGTGCTTGTATGCCTTGATCGGATTTTGGCTAGAGAGAGGCGTTTTAACGTCGCCCCAAGTCATTGCGGGTACGGAAAGAAATTCTTCTACTCCTGCGCATACTTGCGGCAATACCGGCTTGAGATAAAGGCTTAAAAGACGGAATGCTTCCAATGTCACGCTGCAGACCCTTTGCAAATCCGCTTCACGCGCTGGATCTTTGGCGATTTCCCAAGGCTTATTTTCATCAACAAAGGCATTCACTTTGTCCGCGAGTTCCATGACGGTGCGTAGGGCTTTGGCATATTCGCGAGCCTCATATAGCTCGGCAATTTTTTCGCTGGCAGCAGCAATTTCAGTCAGCAAAGGATTATTCATTGCTGCATCAGAGACGATGCCACCAAAGCGCTTCACCAAGAACCCAGCGCTACGACTGGCGATATTGATGTATTTGCCCAAAAGATCACTATTCACTCTAGCAACAAAGTCTTGGAGATTTAGATCTAAATCTTCCATGCTGTCATTGAGTTTGGTGGCAAAGTAATAGCGGAACCATTCTGGATTGAAGCCAGATTCAATGACGCTATGCGCAGAGATCAGGGTGCCACGTGATTTACTCATCTTCTCGCCATCGACAGTGAGGAAGCCATGTGCAAACACATTGGTTGGCGTGCGATAGCCAGCAAAGTGCAAAGTCGCTGGCCAGAAGAGCGTGTGGAAATACAAAATATCTTTACCGATGAAATGGTATTGCTCGGTAGTGGTATCAGGTCGTACCCACTCCTCAAAATTTAGGCCTTTAGCCTGACAGTAGTTGAGGAAGCTGGCGTAGTAACCAATTGGCGCATCAAGCCAGACATAGAAATACTTGCCCGGCGCATCTGGAATTTCAAAGCCAAAGTAGGGGGCGTCACGGGAGATGTCCCAGTCACCAAGCTTGCTATCACCGGGCTGTCCAACCCATTCCTTCATCTTGTTGCGGGCTTCCGGCTGAAGCGGGGTCTTTACTTGGGTCCACTCGCGCAAGAAAGTTTCACAGCGGGGATCTGAGAGCTTAAAGAAATAATGGTCGGAAACTTTTTTAATGGGAGTTGCACCACTCACGACGGAAAACGGATTTTTTAAATCTGTTGGTGAATAGGTTGCGCCACACTTTTCACAAGAGTCACCATACTGATCTTTGGCTCCACATTTAGGGCATTCGCCTTTGATAAAGCGATCCGGTAAAAACATTTCCCTTACGGGATCATAGGCTTGCTCAATGGAGCGCATTTCGATTAAGCCAGCATCGCGTAGCTTGAGATAGATATTTTGAGAAAGGGTTTCATTCTCAGGGCTATCAGTGGTGTAGTAGTTATCGAATGAGATTAAGAAGTCATCGAAGTCACGTTTGTGCTCTTTCCAGACGTTGGCAATGAGCTCTTTGGGTGTGAGACCCTCTTTTTCTGCGCGCAGCATGATGGGCGTGCCGTGAGTGTCATCGGCGCCGACATAATGCACTTCATGATCACGCATTCTTTGGAAACGGACCCAAATATCAGTCTGAACATATTCCACTAAATGGCCAATATGAATTTGACCGTTGGCATAAGGCAAGGCGGAGGTAACTAGCAGGCGACGTGTGGGGCTACTCATCAAAAGCGGACTTAAATAGAAATAAATTCAATAAACAGGAATACGAGATTATGGGGCTTGGGGCTCTACTTCAGCACCAATTTTAGTCTGCGGTTAAAGTAAATGCCGATTTGATCCTAATTTAAGAGACGTTTTATGGCCCTGCCCCACAACATTCAGATGTCTAACGCTTCCGTCCCCTTGGTGCACGAGGTGCAGGTGATGGACGAAGCGGGGCGCCTGAAGACTACCTATATTCCTGGAGAGCGCCCCCTCACCATTTATTTGGACAAGCGTGAGGTTGTGACCTTAATGACTTTGGGCAGCGCCCCAGAGGCTTTGGTACTGGGTTATTTGCGCAATCAGCGCTTGGTAGAGTCCCCCGAGGATATTGCCAGCATTCAAGTGGATTGGGAAACAGATTCTGCCGCAGTAAAAACCCACCGCAGTACGGTTGATATCGATGCGCTCACTAGCAAGCGTGTAGTGACCACTGGATGTGGACAGGGCACCATGTTTGGGGGCTTAATTGAGGAAATGTCCCAGATCAGGCTCCCGGAAGGCCCGCAGCTTAGCCAGGAGGCGATTGTGTCTCTGGTGGATGACATTCGGATTCATGACACCATTTATAAAAAATCCGGTTCGGTTCATGCCTGCGCCGTTTTCGAGCGAGAAGGCAATAACAAAGTCCGCCTGCTGCATTTCATTGAGGATGTGGGGCGTCATAATGCCGTGGATTCCATCTCGGGTCTCATGTGGCTGGCCGATAAGCCGGGTAAAGACCTGATCTTCTTTACTACGGGCCGTCTCACTTCCGAGATGGTCATCAAGGGGGCTCAGATGGGCATTCCTTTCCTCCTGACTCGCTCCGGCGTGACCTTAATGGGGCTAGAGTTGGCACGAAAAACCAATCTCACCCTTTTATCTCGTTGCTCAGGCAAGCATTTTGAGATCTATAACGCCCCTGAGAGGGTGATTTTTAGCTCTACTTCTGCTACCCCATAAATTCATGGGCGTAGCCCGGGCGATGGTTTTACAATTCGCCCATGACTATTAAATCTGACCACTGGATCCGCCGCATGGGCGAGCAAGGCATGATCAGCCCATTTGAACCTGGGCAGGTCCGCCAAGATGCCGCCGGGCAAAAAATTGTGAGCTACGGTACTTCTAGCTATGGCTACGATATTCGTTGCGCTGATGAGTTCAAGATTTTCACGAACATCAATAGCACGATTGTTGATCCCAAAAATTTCGACGAACAATCTTTTGTTGATTTCAAGGGCCCAGTCTGCATTATTCCGCCAAACTCTTTTGCTTTGGCGAGAACTGTTGAGTACTTCAAAATTCCACGTAGCGTATTAACCGTGTGTGTTGGTAAGAGTACTTATGCGCGTTGCGGAATCATTGTGAATGTGACCCCATTCGAGCCTGAGTGGGAAGGTTATGTAACGCTCGAGTTTTCAAACACCACACCATTGCCTGCCAAGATTTATGCTGGTGAGGGATGCGCGCAAGTTCTATTCTTTGAGAGCGATGAAGTGTGTGGCACGTCGTACAAAGATCGTGGTGGAAAATATCAAGGTCAGGTTGGCGTTACATTGCCTAAGACTTAATTCTTACTCTTCATTTATTCAATCGCCTGCACAGCGAATTTAAAGGGCACTCATGAAATTTCGTTTTCCTATCATCATTATTGATGAGGACTTTCGCTCTGAAAATATTTCAGGTTCAGGCATTCGCGACTTAGCAGAAGCGATTGAAACCGAGGGCATGGAAGTCATTGGCCTTACTAGCTATGGCGACCTGACATCTTTTGCGCAACAGGCTTCGCGCGCTTCCACCTTCATTGTTTCCATTGATGATGAAGAGTTTGTCTCCGACTCTGAAGACCATGATTTGCCGGCATTAAATAATTTGCGCGCCTTTATTACTGAAGTGCGTAAACGCAATGAAGATATTCCCATCTTCTTGTATGGCGAGACCCGTACCTCACGTCACATGCCCAACGATATCTTGCGTGAGCTCCATGGCTTCATTCATATGAATGAAGACACGCCTGAGTTTGTGGCGCGACATATTATTCGAGAGGCGAAGGTTTACCTGGATTCATTAGCGCCACCTTTCTTCCGGGCCTTAACGAATTACGCTTCCGAAGGCTCTTACTCTTGGCACTGCCCTGGCCATTCAGGCGGTGTTGCATTTTTGAAAAGTCCGGTAGGGCGCATGTTTCATCAATTCTTTGGCGAGAATATGTTGCGTGCTGACGTGTGTAACGCCGTCGAAGAATTAGGTCAGTTGTTAGACCATACTGGGCCGGTGTTGCAGAGTGAGCGCAATGCGGCGCGGATATTTAACGCCGACCATTTATTTTTCGTAACGAACGGCACATCCACTTCAAATAAGATTGTTTGGCACTCCACCGTTGCTCCTGGTGATGTAGTGTTAGTAGACCGCAACTGCCATAAGTCCGTGATTCATTCGATCACTATGATGGGCGCGATTCCTATCTTCTTGATGCCAACCCGCAATCATTTGGGCATTATTGGTCCGATTCCTAAAGAAGAATTTGAGTGGAAAAACATCAAGAAGAAAATTGATGCCAATCCCTTTATTAAGAACAAAAATGTAGTGCCGCGCGTGATGACACTGACGCAAAGCACTTACGACGGTATTGTTTATAACGTTGAGATGATTAAAGAGATGCTTGATGGCAAGGTCGACTCCTTGCACTTTGATGAAGCTTGGTTGCCGCACGCCGCCTTCCACCCCTTCTACAAAGATATGCACGCTATTGGCTCTGATCGCAAGCGCACTAAAAAGAGCTTGATGTTTGCTACTCAATCTACGCATAAGTTATTGGCGGGCCTCTCACAGGCCTCTCAAGTGTTAGTGCAGGATGCTGAAGAATATAAGCTCGATCGCGATTGTTTCAATGAGGCGTATTTAATGCACACCTCTACTAGTCCGCAGTACGCCATCATTGCCTCTTGTGACGTGTCTGCCGCCATGATGGAGTCGCCAGGCGGCACTACCTTAGTTGAAGAGTCAATTGCGGAGGCAATGGATTTCCGTCGTGCGATGCGCGAGGTTGATGATAAGTTTGGGGCCGATTGGTGGTTTAAGGTTTGGGGTCCAGACAACTTGACTGAAGAAGGCATTGGCGAGCGTTCGGATTGGATACTGGAGCCCAATGCCGGCTGGCATGACTTTGGCAAGGTTGCTAAAGATTTCAACATGCTTGACCCGATTAAGGCGACAGTGGTTACACCTGGTCTGGATATCGAGGGCAATTTTGGTTCGGTAGGCATTCCGGCGAGCATCGTAACGAAATACTTGGCTGAACACGGTGTGATTGTGGAGAAGTGCGGTCTTTACTCCTTCTTCATCATGTTTACCATCGGCATTACCAAGGGGCGATGGAATACCTTGGTCACTGAATTGCAACAGTTCAAAGATCACTTTGATAAGAACGCCCCTTTATGGAAGGTGCTGCCAGAGTTTGTCGCCAAGCATCCCCGTTATGAACGTGTTGGACTTAAGGATATTTGTCAGCAGATTCATGAGTTCTACAAGAGCCGCAATGTGGCTCGCATGACTACCGAGATGTATACCTCGGACATGGTTCCAGCCATGATGCCTTCAGAAGCTTGGGCCAAGATGGCGCATAAAGAAGTGGATCGCGTGCCTTTGGATCAATTGGAAGACCGCATTACTGCGATGTTGGTCACCCCATACCCGCCAGGCATTCCATTGCTGATTCCTGGCGAGAGATTTAATAAACGCATCATCGATTACCTCTACTTTGCCCGTGACTTTAATCAGCAGTTCCCTGGATTCGAGACTGATATCCATGGTTTGGTTAAGGCGGAAGTGGATGGACGTACTGAGTACTACGTCGACTGTGTAAGGCAAGAGCCAGATATCACTTTGTAATTGGCTGTTGTTGATTGAAATAGCCACCTTCGGGTGGCTATTTTATTGCTTCATTGGCTTATCCAGCTGAAATACTACTGGAGCATCTTCATCCATTTTGCTTGGTGAGGCATCGGGCTTGGCTGATTCTCTGCTTGTGAAATCAAAGTCCTGGCTTTGAACCACCGCTACTGGCTTGTCTAAGAGCGTAGTCACCAATGCGGGGAATGCTGCTACAACCACCACCATAATGAGTTGTAATCCCACCCATGGCAAGGCACCCCAGTAGATGTCGCTGCTCTTTACTTCCTTAGGCGCTACGCCACGAAGGTAGAAGAGAGCAAAGCCAAATGGGGGGTGCATGAAAGAGGTTTGCATGTTTACACACAGCATCACACCAAACCACACCAGTGCGGCGCTAGCAGCGGCCTGAGGATTGCCGTTCATGGAAGCAAGCAGTACAGGCGAAAGTAATTTCACAGCTACCGGCGCAAGCATCGGTACGACAATAAAAGCAATTTCAAAGAAGTCTAAAAAGAACGCTAAGAAGAAAACGAATAGATTCACAACCACCAAGAACCCAATCCAGCCGCCGGGTAGGTTGGAGAAGAGCGTTTCAACCCAATGTCCGCCATCAACTCCTTGGAATACCACGGAGAAGCATGTCGATCCAATCAAAATGAACACCACCATCGCGGTAATGCGCATCGTGTTTTGATAGGCCTCCTGAATCAGTCCCTTGAGGTTCGGTATGCTGGCTCGCCGAATCCAGGCTAGCAATAGCGCACCCATGGCCCCCATGGCGCCAGATTCTGTTGGCGTTGCAATGCCCGTCATGATGGTGCCTAGTACCAAGAAAATCAGCACTGCCGAAGGAATAATGCCCATGAGACATTTTTTCCAGAGAGCCCAACCCTTGAGAGTAAGTTCACCTTCTGGAGCGGCGGGAAGGTAGCTTGGCCGAAAACGCGACAAGAAGAAGGTGTAGAGCGCAAATAGACCGATTTGCAGTAGGGATGGACCCCAGGCGCCCAAATACATGCTGCCTACATCAGCGCTGCCGCTTTGGGTCTTGAGCTGGTCGGCCAGCACAATTAACACGAGCGAGGGTGGCACGAGCTGCGTAATGGTCCCAGAAGCCGCCAAAACGCCTGTAGCGTAGCGCATGTTGTAGCCGTACCTCATCATCACAGGGAGGGAAATCATCGCCATAGCGATCACCTGGGCGGCTACGGTGCCAGTAATTGCCCCCAAGACGAACCCCACAATAATGACTGAGTAACCCAGTCCACCCCGAATACGTCCAAATAACTGACCCATGGAGTCCAGCATCTCTTCCGCCAGGCCGCAGCGCTCCAGAATGGCGCCCATGAATGTGAAGAAAGGGATGGCAAGTAAGAGGTCATTGGCGAGAACGCCTCCAAAGATCCGTTGTGGGATGGCTTGCAAAAACGGCATTCCAAAAAAATTCTCGCTGATAGCGATACCAGCAAAAAACAATCCCGCAGCCATCAAAGAAAAGGCTACCGGAAACCCAATCAGCATAAACACAATTAAGCCGCCAAACATCAGGGGTGGCATCCATTCAACAGGGATCATTGCATGGGCTTTTCATAATGGAGATCGGCGGCAGATAGAGCATCTTTTCCTTTGAGGGCGCCGATACGCTTAATGATTTCTGAGAAACCTTGAAGGCTCAGCATGAAGAAACCAAAGGGCACAATAAATTTTATTGGGTAGCGGACTAAACCGCCCGCATTCAGTGAATGCTCAGAAACAATCCATGAGGGATAAAACAAGGTTGTCCAAGATAGCCACGCAAATAAGAGGCACGCCGGCATTAAGAATAGGATCAAGCCAAATAGATCGATATAAATACGCCCACGGTCAGATAGTTGGGAGTAGATTAAGTCCACCCGAACATGTTCGTTGCGCTTGAGTGTGTAAGAGGCGCCGAGCATGACAGCGGCTGCAAAGAGATACCATTGCAACTCTAGTGGCCAGTTATTACTGATGTCCAAGCCATAACGCAGGAGTGCGTTTACCGCGGATACCACGCAAGATAGCAAAATCATGATGCTCGCTACCTTGCCTAGCAGCTGGTTTAGGCGATCAATTCCTGCTGAGAGTGCTCCCCAAAACCCCATGTGATCTAGAGATCCGCACGACCCCGTTTAATTGCTGCAAGTACTTGAGTGGGAGCGGTTCCACCGGCATGTTGACGTGAATTCACAGAGCCATCAACGGTTAATAATGCGAAGACATCATCACCCATGAGTTCAGGACGGTTATCTAGACCACACGCAAAGCGCAGCTCTGAAAGGCTTAAGTCGGTGAGCATGCAGTGACGACCAACGCAGGCTTTAACCGCATGAGCTACTGCTTCATGGGCATCACGGAACGCCAAACCTTTTTTGACCAAGTAGTCTGCTAAGTCGGTAGCGGTTGCAAAGCCTTCTTCGGCAGCAGCTTTCATGACATCCGCCTTTACTTCAATATGCGGGACCATATCAGCAAAGATGCGCAAGGTATCTTGTACGGTATCTACTGCATCAAACAAAGGCTCTTTGTCTTCTTGATTATCTTTGTTGTAAGCCAAGGGTTGCCCCTTCATCAGCGTCAGCAAGGAGATCAGGTCGCCATACACGCGACCTGTTTTGCCGCGCGCTAATTCTGGAACATCGGGATTCTTTTTCTGCGGCATGATGGAGCTGCCGGTGCAGAAACGATCTGGCAAATCAATAAAGCCAAAGCGTGGACTCAGCCAAAGCACCAGCTCCTCAGAAAGGCGTGAAACATGCATCATCAAGATGGATGCAAAAGCGCAAAACTCGATCGCAAAGTCGCGATCAGAAACGGCGTCTAAAGAATTGTTGCAGATCCCATCAAAACCTAGCGTGCGCGCAACTTGCTCGCGATCGATTGGGTAGGTTGTTCCAGCCAAGGCTGCAGCGCCAAGTGGTAAGCGATTAAAGCGTGCACGTAAATCGGCTAAGCGACTAGCATCACGACTAAACATTTCGTAATAAGCCATGAGATGGTGGCCAAATGTAATTGGCTGCGCTACTTGCAAATGGGTGTGGCCGGGCATGATGGTGGCAGAGTGCGTTTCCGCAAGATCTAGCAAGGCAATGCGTAAGGTTTTTAGTGTGACTGCAATTTGATCAACACTAGCACGCAACCAAAGACGTAAATCCGTCGCTACTTGGTCGTTACGTGAGCGACCTGTGTGCAGACGCTTGCCGGCATCGCCAACCAACTCAGTAAGGCGGGCTTCAATATTGAGATGGACATCCTCAAGTGCAAGTTGCCAATGAAATTCACCGGCCTCGATTTCACTCTGAATCTGTGCCATCCCTCTTTGGATGTCCGCAAAATCTTGTGCGCTGATAATCTTTTGGGTGGCCAGCATCTCAGCGTGGGCTAGGGATCCAGCGATATCCACTAAGGCAAAGCGTTGGTCAAAGCCAATGGAGGCGGTATAACGCTGTACCAGTTCGTCAACGGGTTCGGTAAAGCGGGCCGACCAAGCTTGGGCTTTGTTAGCAAGTGAATTTTTTGATGAGCTCATAAACGCAGTATATTGGTGTAGGTCTTTGATTATTTTAAATGTTATGTCCCAATCCCCTATTTCTAGCTCTACAGCCACTATTTCCGACACCCCTAAGCGCCTCGTAATCGCCTCCCGTGAGAGCCGTCTTGCCATGTGGCAGGCCGAACATGTCCAGGATTGCCTTAAAAGGCTCTATCCAGAGTGTGATGTGCAGATATTGGGGATGACCACCCGGGGTGACCAAATTTTGGATAAAGCGCTCTCTAAGGTCGGTGGGAAGGGTTTATTCGTCAAAGAGCTTGAGACCGCCCTAGAGGACGGGCGAGCAGATTTAGCGGTGCATTCCTTAAAAGATGTGCCGATGGTCATGCCAGAAGGCTTTGATCTCTCCTGTGTGATGGAGCGTGAGGATGCGCGTGATGCATTTGTTTCCAATGACTATGCCAGCCTTCAGGATCTCCCAAAGGGCGCGGTGGTAGGTACTTCTAGCTTGCGTCGTGAATCAGTCCTCAGAGCCAAGTTCCCATATTTAGAAATTCAGCCCTTAAGGGGAAATTTAGATACCCGCATGAGCAAGCTTGATCGCGGTGAATACCAGGCGATTATTTTGGCTGCCGCAGGTCTAAAGCGCCTGGGTTTGGATGGTCGGATTCGAGCGCTATTGCCGGTTGAGTCTTATACACCCGCTGCAGGGCAGGGCGCCTTAGGCATTGAAACCCTAAGTAGGCATCCCAAGATTAAGCAGTGGCTTGCACCGTTAAACGATTTACCGACCTTGTATGCGGTGACTGCTGAGCGCATGGTGTCACGCCAATTGGGGGGCTCCTGTTCTGTGCCCTTGGCAGCATATGCCACTTGGAATCAAGATCAGATGAGCATCCGATCTTTTGTTGCTAGCGTAGATGGCAAAGAAATTTGCTTGGCTAGCGCCGAAGGTGCTGTAAAGAGTTTGGAGGATGCGGAGGCTTTAGGCTTCTCCGTTGCCCAGCATTTAATTGCGCAAGGCGCTGAGCGTTTGCTGCCAGATGGTCTGCCAAGTTAATCCAGTAGCTGAGCAAGCAAGCGATAGCTGCTATGACTGATAAGACCATTGTGATTACCCGTCCTGGCGGGCAGGCGCGTCAATTGTCAGAAATGCTTCAAGCTAGCTTATTGAGGGCTGAGATTAATAAAGATGATTTGCCCCAGATTCTTTCTCTGCCCTTGCTCACGATTGTCCCAAGGGACGATGATGTCTTAGTTGATCAAATTAAAATATTGCTTGCGAGCGCTGACCTGGTGATCTTTGTGAGCCCTAACGCAATTGAGTGCACGATGCGTTTGCTCGAAAAGCCCTGGCAAGACGCTTCAGAAAAGTTGATTTCAATTGGTGTCATGGGCGGAAGTAGCCTGCTGGCTTTAGAGAATCATGGCATTGGAGTTGAGCGCTCTCCCACGCCAATCATCTATCCTCAAGATAATGCGCAATGGGATTCAGAGGGCTTGTGGGCAGAGTTGCAGAAGTTGGGCTGGGACTGGTCCACTAAAAAAGTAGTGATCTTTAAGGGTGATGGCGGCCGCGACTGGTTGGCTGAGACCTTAAAAAGTGCAGGCGCACAACTCGATTTAATTTCTGTATATGCGCGTGTACCTCTAGATTTGGATAGCCCTTCATGGAGGGATGTCCATGCGATGGATTTTTCAAAGTCACTCTGGCTACTGACCTCGTCTGAGGCAGTACGTTATTTGGGTCAAGTCAAATTACCAGTTCATCTTGCTACGGCGATATGCCCGCATCACAATATTGCTGACGCCGCCGAGAAGATTGGTTTTGGAGCGGTGCTGACCTGTCAGCCTGGCGATAGCGCCCTCATTGCCGCATCTCAAGCTTGGCTTGCCACTTAATAGCTTGGATAGTTCAATAGCGCTGGTAGAAATACTTCACTGACTAAGAGTGGTCGACCTTTAAGTTTGTATAGGGTTCGCCTTCCCCACGTCACCATTGGTAGGTCGGGATATTGCGTAAAACATTTTTTCCACAAGACGCTGTTTTGATCCAGGCGTGAGATTTCCCGAGCGGGTTTATTTGCGGTATTCATTCGTGTTTTTACAAAAAGCACTGCACCTAAGGGTTTTTTGCCTAAACATAGAACTTCATAGTTACTCCCGCTTGAGCTGGTGCTGGGAATAATGCTGCGTGCCATGACCAGCGGGATGCCATTGGCGCAAAGTAAGACTTCACGAATGCGACAACGTTTGATCTTGAAATGAAAATAGCGACTTTCGTCGCTATTCAGGTCTTGTCGGCAATCTCGCAACACTAGCACTTCTAGTTTTTGACCAATTGCACGTTCAATTTTTTGAGTTAAAGAACCGGTGTCACTAAGCCAAGGCTGCCACTCACGTGGCGCTTGATGTAATTCACCGGAATCGACTCGATTCCATGCAGAACGGAGACGACGACGGTGAACCATTTTTAGCTACCGCTAAAGCTTCTACGTTGACCGCCTGTTTTTGGCTTCGCAAAGCGAGGACCAGCAGATGGGCGTGAGTCACCAGAGCGATTGCCAGTGCTAGGACGTGAGTCAGCAGAGCGTGCAGGGCGTGAATCAGCAAAACGATTGCCACCAGCAGGACGTGAGTCGCCAGCAGGACGTGAATCGCTAGAGCGTGACTCAAAATGATTGCCAGGGCGACCGCCACCACCAGAGCGAGACTCTGAACGAGCGCCTGAACCATAACGACTACCACCGCCACCACCGCCGGAACGATTGCCACCACCGCCGCCGCCAGAGCGACCACCAGGGCGACCACCGCCACCACCAAAGCTAGGTTTGGCTTGTGGCTCTAATCCAGCGATGACTGAGGCAACAATGTCTTGCTGTGTAAAACGTTCGATGTTGCGAATCTTAGCGCGGTCACGATGTTCAACTAAGGTAATAGCCACGCCATTACGACCAGCGCGTCCAGTTCTACCGATACGATGCGTATAGTCTTCGGGTTTCATTGGCAAGCCAAAGTTAATCACGTGACTAATACGGGGCACATCGATACCGCGAGCGGCCACATCAGTTGCAACCAAAATTTTGGTGTGACCTTTGCGAAGAGACTCGAGACGACGCATACGAACCGCTTGAGGCATCGCACCGTGTAAGGCGCTAGCTTCGTAACCGTTGGCACGCAAGGTGTCGGCAATTTTTTCACTTTCAACTTGTGTGCTTGCAAACACTACCGCCTGATCCAAAGAGGCATCAGCCAAAATGTGCTCGAGCAATTTATGCTTGTGTGACACGCTGTCAGCCCAGTGGAGCTTCTGCTCGATGTTCGCATGCTTTTCGCCAGCATGAGCAAGCTCAATGCGCTTAGCATTAGTAGTTAACTCATTAGCCAAAGACATAATCTTTGGTGCAAAAGTTGCAGAGAACATCAAGGTTTGGTTGCGACTAGAGCAACGTTTGTCAATCGCCTCGAGATCATCGGCGAATCCCATGTCGAGCATGCGATCGGCTTCATCGATCACGAGTTGTTTTACATCATCCAGGCGAATGGCTTTGCTATCGGTCAAGTCGAGCAAACGACCTGGAGTAGCAACAACTAACAATGCGCCTTTCAGGGCTTGGATTTGCTTGCCGTAAGGCATGCCACCCATAACGGTTGCGATACGGATACCTTTCATGCCGCGAACTAAGTTCACTGCATCTGCGGAAACCTGTTGAGCTAATTCACGAGTGGGGCATAGCACCAACACTTTAGGTTGGGCGCGACCTGGTACAGGCGAGTTGTTCGGGTTATCTTGGATCAGTTGATTAATCAAAGGCAATAAAAAGGCTGCGGTTTTACCGCTACCAGTTTGGCTGCTAACTAATAAGTCGCCACCAGCGAGAGCCGCAGGAATAACCTGAGCTTGCACTTCAGTAGCTTGGGTGTAACCCAATTCAGCAATGTTTTTAAGGAGTGAGTCCGCGAGGGCAAAAGACTGGAATTCATTCCCAGCCGGCTTTGAGTCCTTGGACTCGTGATTAGTTTCTTTAGAAAAAGTCATGCTATTACACATCCCCTTTAAGGGATGTCTCCGTGTATACACTCTCTGTTTTTGTTGAGTGCGATGGTCAAAGGCATCGACCATCAGACAAGCGGCAGCGTTGTTGTGTTTATGACTTCTAAACTAATCGCTGAAATATAGCTGGGGGGCGATGAATCAAATTGCTTTAAAAAGCCTCCTATTATGGCACTTTAAGAAGCATATTACAAGGGTATTCCCGAATTAATTGTCATTAGCGTAACCAGCGCAGTAGGCGTTCTACTCTTTTGCCGTAGGGAGGTCTCGCCAGTCTGGTGCCGCGCAAGAAATGCAGACCAAAGAAACCGCGAACCTCCAAAATTGACTTGCGATGGCTAAAGGTGTCAAAGCCTGCTTTGCCATGATAGGCGCCCATACCGCTAGCACCGATACCGCCGAAGGGCAGATCTTCAATGGAGGCATGCAGCAAGGTGTCATTGATGGTGACGCCGCCAGAGCGGGTTTCATTCAAAATGCGCTGCATGACTGGCTTATCTTTTCCAAACCAATAAAGTGCCAGTGGCTTTGGGCGCTCATTGATGTAGCGAATGCTTGAAGCGGTATCGTTGATGGCAATGATTGGAAGAATGGGGCCAAAGATTTCCTCTTGCATGATGAGGGCTTCTTCGGAGATGTCTAGCAGGGCAACGGGCGTGAAATAAGTGGCATTGTGCTCACCATTGGAAATCAGTGGGATCGCTTGCGCACCACGGTCTACCGCATCGCGAAGTAAATGATTCCAGCGCTCTAATTGCCGCCCATCAATTGCTCCGGTTAATTCTTCGGCATTGGAGAATTGTTTTTGTGCGGCGCTTTTTAGCTCCTGCACAAATGCATCGCGGTTGCTTGCATGCACCAAAACATAGTCTGGGGCGATACAGGTTTGGCCACCATTGATTAACTTGCCATAAATGATGCTAGCGGCAGCATCTTTCAGGTTCGCGGAGGGGTCAACTATTGCGGGGGACTTCCCACCTAATTCAAGCGTGATCGGGGTGAGGTGATCCGCGGCTGCGCGCATCACTTTCTTACCAATATCTTCTGATCCTGTAAAAAAAAGATGATCAAAAGGTAGCGCCGCAAAAGATTCCGCTACATCAGCGCCGCCCGTGGTGACACAAAATTCGCTAGGATGAAAGTATTCTTGGATCAAGCTTGCCAAGAACCCGGATGTGCGCGAACTTCTTTCTGATGGCTTGAGCCAAACGCGATTGCCTGCAGCAAAGGCGGCGATTGCTGGGAGTAGTGCTAACTGAACTGGGTAGTTCCACGGACTTATGAGGCCTACGACGCCCATGGATTGCATTTCGGTCCAAGCGTGAGACGAGCCTAGGTAGCCAGGGGTTTCGACCAAACAAGGTTTCATCCAGGTTTTTAGATGTTTCCGGGCGTGCTTGCATGCCTGATAGATCATTTGAAGTTCAACCAGCCTACTCTCCATTGGGTTTCGAACCCCAAAGTCAGCCTCCAGAGCTTTGCAAATTTTTTCTTCGTTGAGGGTGAGCATCTGCTCAATACGACCAATTCTCTCTAGGCGAACCTCAAGGCTTGGGTTGGGTTCTGCGGCATAGGCTGCCTTGATTTCATCTAACTGGAGCGTAAAGCGATTTATGGACATGGACTGATGTGGGTAGCAAGCAAATGATTGAATAAGGCATTAGGATAAAGCCATGGACAACATCATCGACAAAAATCATCTCGGTCTCGAGCGCGCCACTTTGGGCGGCGGCTGTTTTTGGTGCTTAGAAGCGGTTTACCAGCAAATATCGGGCGTTAATGCAGTGGTGTCAGGATATGCGGGGGGTGAAGGCGCCAATCCCGATTATGAGTCTGTTTGTTCTGGTGCAACTGGCCATGCTGAAATCGTAGATGTTTATTTTGACCCGCAAGTCATCTCGTATCGTGATTTGTTAGAAATCTTTTTCGTCATTCATGATCCAACGACATTGAACTATCAGGGCAATGATCATGGCACCCAATATCGCTCCATCATTTTTACCCATGGTGAGAGCCAGAGAAAAGTTGCCCAAGAGGTAATTCAGGAGTTGATGGATGCAAAGATTTATTTAAACCCCATCGTGACTCAAGTTGAGGATGCGCCGGTAATTTATCCTGCTGAGGACTATCACCAGAATTATTTCCGTCAACATCCTGGACAGGGTTACTGCATGGCAGTCGTTGCTCCTAAATTAGCAAAGTTTAGGGCGAAGTTTCACTCCCTCATCGCTCCCGATTTTAAATAGGGGTCGATGTATTTCGGTCTTAGGGGGCTAAGCGAGCGATGCGCCAGCTAGAGCCTTCTAGATGATAGGCAATCCGGTCGTGCAGGCGCGAAGGGCGCCCTTGCCAAAATTCAATCTCAGTTGGATGTAAGCGATAACCACCCCAATGCTCGGGGCGTGGTGGTTGATTGCCAAATTCAGATGCAAAGCGTTTCTCAGTTTCTTCCAGAAATTCTCGGTTTGGAATTTCAGCGCTTTGTGGCGAGGCCCAGGCGCCAATTCTGGAGGCGGCAGGGCGCGAATGAAAATACTCATCGCTTTCGGTGGAGGTCACTTTCTCAACCATGCCTTTGATACGGACTTGGCGCTCTAGCTCATGCCAGTGAAATAGGAGGGCAGCTTGGGGGCGTATCGCTAGCTCCCTCCCTTTTTGGCTTTCGTAATTGGTGAAGAAGGTAAATCCGTTCTGGTCTGCGCCTTTTAGTAAGACAATACGGGCTGATGGATTTCCAGCTTGATCGGCCGTGGCCAGGGTCATGGAATTTGGCTCAGGACATTCCGCTGTCATCGCCTGCTCAAACCAGACCTGAAATAAGGTCAATGGATTTGCTGGTACCTCGGTTTCAGTCAGTTGGCCGAAGGTATAGTTTTTGCGGAGTTTAGCTATGGAGTTCATATTTTGAGTATAAAGAGAAGCTATGGCAGAAGACAAGATAGAGGGTAGTGTGGAGGATCGTCGCTTTGGGGGTGTGGCTCGCCTATATGGCCCAGAGCTACGCAAACGCTTTCGCGATGCCACTGTTGTCGTCGCCGGATTGGGAGGGGTGGGTTCTTGGGCTGCTGAAGCTTTGGCCCGCACTGGTATCGGCCATCTTGTATTGGTTGATTTCGACCATATTGCCGAGAGCAATACCAACCGTCAGCTTCACGCGCTTGAAGGCCAGTATGGCAAAGCTAAGGTGCAGGCAATGACAGACCGCATTCTTCAAATCAATCCTGAAATTCAGCTGACTCCATGTGATGAATTTTTGGAGCCAGATAATTTAGATATTTTGATCCCTCAAGATGCCATTGTTTTGGATGCAACGGATTCCGTGTTGACCAAAATTGCTTTGGCGGTTTGGGCAGAAAAAAATCAGCGTGCATTGGTGATGTGTGGCGCTGCTGGCGGCAAATCCGATCCCACTTCTGTGCGTTGCGATGACCTTTCCCGCACTGAGCAAGACGCATTGCTAGCAAAGGTCCGCCAAGGCCTTAGGCAGGATCATGGATTTTCAAGAAACCTGAAGAAAAAAATTGGCATTCGAGCTGTTTATTCTCATGAGCCGCGGGCTGGTGTGGCGACTGGTGGCCTTGCTTGTTCAGGTTATGGGTCAACCGTGATGGTGACTGCGGCCTGCGGCTTGGCTGCTGCTGCAGAAGTTTTAAATCTCATCGCAGCTCAATAACAGCCTTGTACAAAAAAGTCCCCATAAATCCTTAGGGGCAATCCCTGTAGGAAATTACGGATTCTCTTGTCATCTGTAATTCATTAAATGCCCCTGCAGGCTATATACATCAGGCCGACCCATTTTTTAGGTCTCACTTTTATATCTTTAGTCGCTTTGGGTATTTTTATCCCCTGGTGCGGATGAGCTGCCCTCCCTAGACTCTGCTTCGTTGGTGCGTTGCCAACGACAAATCGAAAGGAGGTCTCTTTTGCAGACTGAACACACAGGTTTACAGCGCCATCTCAAGGTGCGACACATTCGCTTGATGGCTTTGGGATCCACCATTGGTGTTGGATTATTTCTGGGGTCGGCAAGTGCAATCCAAATAGCAGGACCCTCCATCTTGTTGGGCTATCTATTGGCTGGCATCGTGGCCTTCATCGTACTTCGCGCCTTAGGAGAGATGGCTGTTCATGAACCCGTGGCAGGATCATTTGCGGCCTATGCCAATTCCTATATCGGCCCACTTGCTGGGTATATGGTCGGTTGGGGTTATTGGACTTACTGGATTGTTGTCGGGATAGCGGAAGTCACAGCTGTTGGTATTTATATGGGAATTTGGTTTCCGGAAATGCCACAGTGGATATGGGCGCTGTCATCCATATTAATGATGGGTTTTATCAATCTGATTGCCGTTAGGGTGTTTGGTGAGTTTGAGTTTTGGTTTGCCTTAATTAAAGTGGTTGCCATCGTTGCCATGATTGCTCTCGGCGGCTCAGTCATATTGTTTGGTTTTACCAACGATTGGAATCCGATTGGTTTAAATAATTTATGGCAGCACGGCGGTTTTTTCCCGAATGGCATTAGCGGTATGCTGCTTTCCTTGCAGATGGTCTTATTTGCTTATGTCGGTATTGAGATGATTGGTTTGTCTGCTGGTGAGGCAGAGAACCCACGCAAAACGATTCCGATGGCAATTGATTCGCTAGCATGGCGCATCTTGATTTTTTACATGGGTGCGATCCTGGTCATCTTGGCGATCTTCCCTTGGAATGAGGTGGGTCAACAAGGCAGTCCATTTGTAGTGATGTTTGAGCGTATTGGTTTGCGCGAAGCCGCTGGCGTGATTAATTTTGTGGTCATTACCGCAGCGCTATCTTCCTGCAATGCTGGCATCTTTAGTGGTGGTCGACTCCTATATGCGTTGTCGGTGAATGGCTATGCGCCATCACCATTTGCGAGGTTATCAAAGTATGGCGTTCCGCATCGGGCAGTGATGGCTACTGTAGCAGTCTGCATGTCTGGCGTGATTTTGAACTACTTTGTGCCAGATAAGGCCTTCCAGTACATCATGGCCGCGGTCACATTTATTGGTCTGACGGTGTGGATTGCCATTCTGTTTACCCAAATTCAATTTCGTCGCTCTCTTACTAAAGCCCAGGTTGCCGAGTTAGCGTATCGCGCGCCATGGTGGCCATATTCCTCGTGGTTCGCGTTGGCATTTATTGCCTTGGTAGTCGTGTTGATGGGCTTTCATGAGGATGCGCGGATAGCTTTGGTTTTAGGTCCGTGTCTATTGGGTGTTTATCTCGCGATGTTCTACATCGTTGGCTTGCATCACAAAACAAAACTGAATCGTGAATTTAAATAAGGAGACATAAATGATTGTTGGCGTACCTCAAGAAGTAAAAAATAATGAATTTCGTGTTGGCCTAACTCCAGGTAACGTGCGGGGATTGTGCAAGCAAGGCCACTCCGTTTTAGTCCAACGTGGAGCGGGCGAGCAAATTGGTTTGAGCGATGAGTCCTATCGTCTAGCGGGTGCCACTTTAATTAATAGTGCGGCCGAAGTCTTCGCCAAGGCCGATATGGTGGTAAAGGTGAAAGAGCCTCAGCCGCAAGAATGTGCCATGTTGCGCGAAGATCAAATTCTCTTTACTTATCTGCACCTCGCCCCGGACCCACTGCAAACTAAGGCCCTGATGGCTTCGGGGGCAACCTGCATTGCTTATGAGACAGTGACATCATGTACTGGCGCATTGCCTTTATTGGCGCCTATGAGTGAGGTTGCGGGAAGAATGTCTATTCAGGCGGCGGCTACCCATCTTGAAAAGACGCACGGCGGCTTAGGAATATTGATGGCAGGTGTGCCCGGTGTTGCGCCCGCAAAGGTGGTTATTTTGGGCGCTGGCGTAGTCGGACGCAATGCCTTGCAAATGGCTGTTGGTATGGGTGCGGATGTTTGCATTTTCGATCGCAATATTGATTGCCTAAGGCAAATCGATATGCTCTACGGCAATCGCGTGAGAACGTTTTATGCTGATCCGCTCTTGGTTGAGCTAGAGGTCTGTCAGGCGGATGCGGTCATTGGCGCCGTGTTGTTGCCTGGTGCCACAGCGCCCAAGCTGGTCAATAGGGAGATGGTTCGAAAGATGAAGACTGGCGCAGTTGTAGTGGATGTGGCAATTGATCAAGGGGGCTGTTTTGAAACATCCAAGCCAACCACACATGCCGATCCTACTTTCGTGGTTGATGGTGTGCTGCACTATTGCGTGGCCAACATGCCGGGAGCCGTAGCTCGAACCTCAACTTTTGCATTGACCAATGCAACCTATCCTTACATTGAAGCTTTGGCAAACAAGGGAGTGGTGATGGCACTCTCGGATGATCGTCATTTGCGCAATGGCCTGAGTGTTCACCGAGGTAAGCTCACTTGCGAGCCGGTAGCTATCGCTCAAAAAGTAGAGTTTGTTCCTGCCGATGAATTATTGGCCATTTAAATTGATCTAGGCCATCGTTAGGCTAGCATCTTTCGGGGTGCTAGCCTTTTTTGTTAGTTCTGGCGCTTGTTCTATTTACCCTCTATGATTTCGGTAACTTTCAAACTCATGAGCTAGCTGAATCTATGGACTTTTCCGCTTTAACAATTTCTGCCGGCGTAGTCGCTTTGGCGGAGATGGGTGATAAGACCCAGCTACTCTCACTGATGTTGGCTGCACGCTATCCCAAGCAGGCTCTAGCTATTATTGGTGGGATATTGATTGCGACGATCGCAAACCATGCATGTGCAGCATTTCTGGGTCACTGGTTAACTACTTTTGTAAGCCCGGATCTACTCAAGTGGATTTTGGGTTTGAGCTTTTTAGGGATAGGCCTCTGGCTATTGGTGCCCGATCATATTGATGATGCAGCTGGTTCTACGGTAGCTGATCGTGCCTTTCAGGTCTTTATTCTCACGATTGGACTCTTTTTCTTGGCAGAGATGGGTGATAAGACCCAGATCGCCACGATCGCCCTAGGCGCGAAGTATTCCGATGTCTTTTCAGTAACAGTTGGCACCACTGTGGGGATGATGTTGGCCAATGCCCCAGCCGTTTGGATAGGGCAGAAATTCACCAAACGCATGCCTATCAAGTGGGTGCATGCCGTTGCGGCTGTGACCTTTATTGCCATCGGCATAGCGACCCTAATTTGGGGATAAAGCAAAGGTGACTGCCGGGGCTTAAAATTGCCCTATGAAAACAGATCTGCCTCAGAGCTTTCGTAGGCTTGAATACCAAGCCCCAAACTACACCTTTTCTCATGTTGAGCTAGACATTGCCCTGGACCCCGCTCGGACGATCATCAAGAGTCGCCTAGAGGTTTTGCCTGGTGCGAGCCATGAGGCGGGTGATCCCCTGGTATTGCAGGGTCATGAACTGGAGTTTGTTAGCCTGCGAATCAATGGCGAGGCACATCGCCAGTTTGAACTCACACCTGAAACACTAACTATCCATGCGTTACCCCATGAAGGTCAGCAGACTTTCATCGTTGAAATTATTTGCGTCTGCGTGCCCGAGAAAAATACTTCCTTAATGGGCTTGTATGTCTCTAATGGCAACTTCTTTACTCAGTGCGAGGCTGAGGGTTTTAGAAAAATGACTTACTTCCTCGATAGGCCCGATGTGATGGCGCGTTATCGCGTTACCCTGCGTGCACGTGAGTCGGAATGCCCGGTCTTGTTGTCTAACGGGAATTTAATTAGCGTTGAGAAATTACCAAATGGTTGGCATAGCGCGGTTTGGGAGGACCCGTTTCCGAAGCCATCATATTTATTTGCTCTGGTTGCTGGCAAATTGGAATGCATAGAGGAAACCATCACCACCAGCAGTGGCGCGCAAAAATTATTGCAAATATGGGTTGAGCCGCATGACTTGAAAAAGACTCGTCATGCTATGGATTCTTTAATCGCCTCGATTCATTGGGATGAAAAGCGCTACGGATTGGAGTTGGATTTAGAGCGATTCATGATTGTTGCCGTGGGTGACTTCAATATGGGTGCAATGGAGAACAAAGGGTTGAATGTGTTCAATACCAAGTATGTTCTCGCTCGGCCTGAAACCGCCACCGATGCCGACTTTGCCAATATTGAGAGCGTAGTTGCTCATGAGTACTTCCATAATTGGACTGGCAATCGGGTGACTTGTCGTGATTGGTTCCAACTTTCTCTAAAAGAAGGTTTAACGGTATTCCGTGATCAAGAGTTTTCAGCGGATCAGATGGGTAGTGAGTCAGGTAGAGCTGTGAAGCGCATTGAAGATGTCAGGCTCTTGCGTCAATTGCAGTTCCCTGAAGATGCGGGTCCTATGGCTCACCCCATCCGGCCAGATGAGTATCAAGAAATCAATAACTTTTACACCGTGACGGTCTATGAGAAGGGTGCTGAAGTTGTGCGCATGTATCAAACCTTGGTGGGTATTGATGGTTTCCGCAAGGGGATGGATCTCTACTTCAAGCGTCATGATGGCCAAGCGGTGACCTGTGATGATTTCTTAGCTGCCATGGCTGATGCCAACGGTAGAGATCTTTCTCAGTTCAAACATTGGTATAGCCAAGCCGGTACACCAAAGGTCAAGGTGGATGAGTCTTACGATGCCGAGAAAAAAGAATATCAAATTACTTTGACGCAAAGCCCTTCCGCGAATGCAGTTCAAAAAAATAGTCAGCCTTTCCATATCCCACTAAAGATGCGCCTATTGACACCTGCAGATGATCAGGTCGAGATATTGCTCGAGTTAATCCATGAACAGCAGACTTGGACCTTTGGTGAATTATCAAGTTGCCCCGTGTTATCCATCAACCGTAGCTTCTCGGCCCCAATTTACTTGGACTTTGCTCAAAGTGAGGCTGATCTACTCACCATGTTCTCAAGCGATGATGATGCATTCAATCGCTGGGAGGCTGGTCAGAAATTAGCCATGCAAATGATCTTAGGAAATCGTTTGCCTGATGCGGCGCTGATGGAGGTCTATCGCAATCTTTTAACTGATCCAGAGCTAGATCCCGCCTTTAAAGAGTTGGCCCTGACTTTGCCAGCAGAGACTTATCTTTATGAGCAGTGCGCTAGCGTTGATCCACAAATAATCTTTGCTGCGCGGCGCTCCTTCCGTCATGCCATTGCCAGTGGGTTGCGCCTCGAGTGGGCTGCGCTGTATCAGCAGATGCAGACCCCTGGCCCATTCAATCCCGATGCAAACAGTGCCGGTAAGCGTGCTTTGAAAAACTTGGCGCTCAGCATGTTGCTTGAGGCGGATTCCCTGATTTGGGCTCCCATGGCTGTCAATCAATATCAACATGCCGACAATATGACTGATCGGTACGCAGCTTTAGCAGGGCTGGTGATTCATGGTTCTAAATCAGCGGCCGCTTGTTTAGAGGATTTCTACACACGCTTTGCCGATGATGCTTTGGTGATTGATAAGTGGTTTGCTTTGCAGTCTAGCCGTCCACCGCTTGCTAACGCCGAGCCCACTCTGAATGAGGTAAAGCGTTTGCGTGAGCACGATGCTTTCAAAATGAATAACCCCAACCGCGTGCGCAGCGTCATTCATGCTTTTTGTATGAATAATCCTGCGAGCTTCCATCAGCCTGATGGCAGTGGTTATGCATTTTGGGCTGAATCCGTCCTTACTTTAGATCCCATCAACCCGCAAGTTGCAGCTCGTTTAGCAAGAGGCTTGGATCGCTGGCGTCAGTTTGCTCAGCCTTATCAAGATCAAATGCGCGCAGCCCTAAAGCAGGTGGCCGCTTGCGAAACCCTCTCTGCGGATGTGAAAGAGGTGGTTTCTAAGGCTTTAGGGAATTAAGTTGCCTGGAACAAGGCAAAATAGAGCCAATGTAGAAATATACCCATTACGGAGAAACTCCTTTTGACCGCTTCAAACACTTTTAATACCCATTTCAAGCAATATTTAGAAACCACCAAGCTGAAGGGGGTCCCGATTCCCGCTGGTTTGCAGGAGTTGCTGTTGGCGGTAGCGCACACCTGTGCAACATTGAGTCATGAAGTGGCACAAGGCGCTTTGATTGGCTTATTGGGCTCTGCTGGTACTGGTAATGTTCAGGGTGAAGTTCAGCAGAAGCTGGATGTGATTGCTAATGACTTATTGATTGATGGTGTGCAGGGATGTAAATCTTTGGCTGGTTTAGCTTCCGAAGAAATGGAATTGCCGCTGCCCGTTCAAGGAACGGGTGATTACTTGTTATTGTTTGATCCATTGGATGGTTCATCCAATATCGACGTGAATGTTTCCATCGGCACCATTTTTTCTGTGCTGAAGAAGCAAGATCCTACAGCCCCCCTACAAACTTCTGATTTCTTATTGTCAGGACGTCATCAGGTGGCTGCTGGTTATGTGGTGTACGGCCCTCAAACAACCATGGCCTTAACATTAGGTGATGGCGTGGTGATGTTTACTTTGAATAAAGTCACCGGCGAGTTTGTGCTCATTAAGCATGCGGTAGAGATTTCACATTCAACTAAAGAGTTTGCAATCAACATGTCTAATATGCGCCATTGGGCCGAGCCCGTGCGTCGTTATGTGGATGAGTGCTTAGCTGGCGTTAGTGGAGCGCGTGATAAAGATTTTAATATGCGCTGGATTGCTTCAATGGTGGCTGATGTGCACCGCGTCTTATCTCGCGGTGGGATTTTCATGTACCCATGGGATCAACGTGAGCCCCATAAGCCGGGCAAGTTGCGTTTAATGTATGAAGCGAACCCGATGAGTTTTCTCGTGGAGCAAGCGGGTGGCGCATCTACCAATGGCGATCAATTAATTATGGATATGATTCCTACCGAGTTGCATGAGCGTGTTTCTGTCATGCTGGGATCAAAAGAAGAGATCGAACGCTTGCAGCAATATCATTCGCAGGTGTAACGCAATAGTAAGAGCATCCTTTATGGCCGCTCAATAAAAAAGCCCAATCAGTGATTGGGCTTTTTGCTTGGAAGGGCTTTCCTAATGAATTGGAAATGCTTTAGGGTTGCACCTTCTCTTTAAGGTAGGCTAGCGACTCTTCCACTTGGTCAATGAGGATTAGACAAATATCACCTGCAGATAAATCATTGAGGGCGGTATCAATCGCTAAAAACTCCCCGGTGATTTCTTTTACTTGCTTGGCTTTTTTGGTGCCAATCAAGCCTTCTTGTAGAAGCTTTAATACTTCACCATCCTCACGGCCTCGCTGACATTGATCTTGGTAGAGAATGACATTATCAAAACTGTTGCCCAAAATACGCGTCAGATCACGAATGTCTTCATCGCGACGATCGCCGGCACCACTAATCACTACATGACTCTTCTTGGGTTTCATGGCCTCTATAGCGCTTGCTAAGGCGCGCATGGCATCTGGATTGTGACCATAGTCGGCAATGACGGTGGCGCCTTTGTGCTGGAATTGATTAAAGCGTCCAGGCACTGCATTGGCTGAACTCTCAAATGAATGCAAGCCACGCGCAATCTTCTCGGCGTCTAGACCTAAAGCCCAGGCGGCACCAATGGAGGCCATGGCATTTTCCACTTGGAATCCCAGGACGCCGTTCTGAGTGAGTGGAATTTCACTAACAGGGAAGCGAAATAACACGCGCGATCCTTTAGAAGCCACGATATAGGTGCCATCAAAATAGATTACTTTTTTGTTCTTGGCGCGATGCGCTGCAATCACAGGATGATGTTGATTCTGGGCGAAGAAAATTACACGACCCGTGCAGACATCCCCCATCTTGACAACAATAGGGTCTGCCGCATTGAGGACAGCTGCCCCTGTGGGTGCAACGTTTTGAACGATCACGCGTTTGAGAATAGCCAGATCTTCTACGCTGGTGATGTAGTTAAGGCCCAAGTGATCGCCTTCGCCAATATTGGTGACAACGGCAACTTCACAGCGGTCAAACCCAAGGCCTTCGCGCAACATACCGCCGCGGGCAGTTTCTAAAACGGCAGCATCAACATCGGGATGCATGAGGACGTTACGAGCACTCTTGGGTCCGCTGCAATCGCCTGAATCAATTAAACGATGATTGATGTAAACGCCATCTGTCGTGGTCATTCCCACGCGTAAACCTGTCTCATTGAGTAAATGGGAAATAAGACGTACGGTGGTCGTTTTTCCATTCGTTCCAGTGACCGCTACAACTGGAATGCGACCATCTTCACCGAGGGGGTACATCATGTTGACGATGTCCTCGCCAACAGGGCGGCTCTTGCCATAAGAAGGCTTGAGATGCATGCGTAAGCCTGGTGCAGCGTTGACCTCAACGATGCCGCCACCTTGGGTTTCTAATGGCTTGTAAATAGCTTCACACAGAATGTCTACACCAGCGATATCTAGACCAATCATTTGTGCGGCAGCAACGGCGCTGGCGGCGACATCTGGATGAACATCGTCCGTCACATCCGTTGCCGTACCACCAGTACTCAGGTTGGCGTTATTGCGTAATAACACGCGCTCACCAGTCTTGGGTACATATTGCGGGGTAAGTTGATTGCTTGCTAAGTGGGCGAGGGCAATGTCATCAAAACGAATCTTGGTTAATGCGGTTGCATGGCCGTCGCCGCGTAACGGGTTTTTATTTTCAAGTTCGACTAGTTGTGCAACGGTATTTTTCCCGTCGCCAACGACCTGGGCGGGTTCGCGTCGCGCTGCTGCAGAAAGGCGATTGCCTACAACGAGTAAGCGATAGTCAGCGCCAGGTAGGTAACGCTCAACAATGGTTTCATGACCAAAGGCTTGGGTGACAACAAAGCCAGTCCGTACCTCAGCCTCCGTTTGAATGTTGGCAACAACCCCTTTACCTTGATTACCATCTTTGGGCTTAAGGACAATCGGGCCGCCAATCTTTTGGGCGGCGCGCCAAGCATCATCAGCAGTGGTGACAACTTCACCGATAGGGACGGATACCCCTGCAGCTGCTAGTAAATTTTTAGTGAGCTCTTTGTCTTGTGCGATGGCTTCCGCAATTGCGCTCGTGTCACTCGTTTCTGCGGCCTGAATACGTTTTTGTTTGCTACCCCAACCAAACTGCACCATGCTGCCTTCAGTCATACGGCGATAGGGGATATTTCTCTGCACGGCGGCATCAACAATAGAGCCGGTGCTTGGCCCTAAACGGACATCTTCATAAAGCGCTTCTAATTCTGAAAGGGCGGCTGCAAGATCAAATGGCGCATCGTTGAGCGTTGCTTGAATAAGCCCAAAGGCAAAATCAAAAGCCATGCGCCCAACCACTTCCTCAGTGTATTCGGCTACGACTTGATAGACGCCGACTTCAATAGTTTGTACTGTGCGGCTGAATGTGACAGGGCAGCCCGCTTGCGACTGTAGGCCTAGCGCCGCATGCTCTAAGGCGTGCGCTAGCGAAAGGACTTCATTGTGTCCGCCGCGACGCATGCTACCTAGTTGAGGGAAGCGCTCACGAATCTTGGTCTCGAACTGCGGAATAGAATCAATTGAGCGCTCGGATTCTTCGCAAGCAACAATGGCCTCTAAGGCGGTATGACGGCTCCATAAGTTTGGGCCGCGCAACATACGAATACGGGTGATTTCCAATTAAACCCCTGCTGGAATGCTAGCGTGAGAAACAAATGTTTCGGCGCCAGCTTCAATAACGTTGAACGGAATATCCAAAGCCCAAGCCGCAGCAATCGCTGCGCCTAAATTCATGGGCTTCCATGGGGCGCTTGCACTAGACTCAGAATGCCGCGGCACTGGAATGCTCTTTTGATCATGCTTACCGGATTTCAAGGTGATTTGCTGATTGCCGATTACGACGATGCGACCACCATTTTTTAAGTGCGCTTGAGCAATAGTCGATGAAGAATCTCGAGTGAAGAAAATGACTTCGCCATCGCATAGCTCAGCCATCTTAGCCGTCATAGGGTCATCCGCATTGAGCACGGCAACACCAGTAGGCAGAACTACATCTACTTGTGTTCTGACAATACTAAAGACTTGATCTTCGTCGAAGATGGCGTATTGAGGGAAGTTGGCGCTAGGATCTACATTAAGAACGACGCCAACCTGGCAGCGGTCGTAAGCGAGGCCCTCAATCAACATCGATAGATTGTTATTCTCAATCACGGCGGCCTCGACTGCGCGATTTAATAAGGTGCGACGCGCATTTTCCCAGTTGGCGGCATTGCTCTTTTGAATGGCGCGATGCCCAAAGAACAAGCCCTTGCTGCAAGAGAGTCCAACATAAAGATTGGTGAGTCGTAGAAAGTGCGCAATCATTTCTGCGACAGGGGTTTTGCCACGAGCGCCACAGATGCCAACCACTGGGATGCGGAAATCCGCTCCGGGTGGGAAGAGGTGATTGGCAATCTCTTTTCCTACTGGCTGAGGTTTACCGCTCGCAGGTTTTAAGTGCATCAATAAACCAGGACCCGCATTGACTTCCACGATTGCCGCATTCTGCTCTTCTAGGGGTCTGCTAATGTCTTGCGCCACCAGGTCAACCCCGGCGATTTCAAGGCCCACAACGCGAGCGGCTAAAGCGACTTGGCTGGCGACTTCGGGATGGACGAGGTCGGTGACATCGAATGCTACATTACCATTACTTTGAATAAGTATTTTTTGATCGACACCAGGAATGCTGGCGCCAGTTAGCTTCTGACGCGCAAGTTCTAACTCCACTGCTGAATCAATGCGCACAGGATTGAGCGGATGTTCCTCAGCAGTACCACGCCGGGGATCAGAATTAATCTGAATTTGAATCAGCTCCAGTACGGTATGTTTGCCATCGCCACTGACCCAAACCGTTTCACCTTTAGCGGCTGCAACGACTTTATTGCCGACTACCAATAAGCGATGCTCATCACCAATGATGTGACGCTCAACCAAGACTTCGCTACCTTCATCTATGGCGACAGCATAGGCAGCTTCAATTTCTTGTTGGGTGTATAGGTTGATAAATACGCCACGACCATGGTTGCCATCTATCGGCTTTACTACTACCGGCAATCCAATGTCTTGTGCGGCTTCCCAGGCATCATCGGGGCTTGTGACAGTTCGGCCTTCAGGGGTGGGCACTCCTGCGCTGGATAGCAAGCTCTTAGTGAGATCCTTATCGCGAGAAATCGTTTCAGCGATCGCGCTGGTTTGATCGGTCTCAGCTGTCCAGATGCGACGCTGCTTGGCGCCATAGCCCAATTGAACTAAGTTGCCCGCTGATAAGCGGATCGATGGAATGCCACGCTCTTCGGCTGCGTTAACAATGCAAGCGGTACTGGGGCCCAATAAAAGATCGTCACCCAGTTCACGTAGATTTTCAATGATGGTTTTGGCGAGGGTGGCTGGATCTTGTGTGTCTTGAGCAATGGCAAGGTATAAATCGCGAGCATATTTGAGCGCGGTCAATGTCACTTCTTCATTGATTGCGCTGACCATCACTTTGTAAACGCCACGACGATCACCGTCACGTGCTTTGCCAAACCCACCAGGAATCCCGGCTAGGTTTTGCAATTCAAGGGTGAGATGTTCGAGGATATGGGCTGGCCAAGTACCTTCTTCAACTCTTTTGAGAAATCCACCTGCTTCACCATAGCTGCAGCGGTGTTCTTGGAGGCTCGGGAGCGCTTTAACCAAGCGGCCATAAAACCCAGGAATTAAGTCTGAGGGGTAATCCTCTAAATCACCAATATCAAGCCAAACCTCAATGACGGGATGATAAGTCCACATATTGGGTCCGCGGAGATGCTTGACGCTCAAGATCTCAATAGTTTTATCTAGTAGTTGGGGCATATGTGGAGCGGGGAGTCTTAGCGCCGCTTCAGCAGGTGAGGGCGGGTAGGTCTCAGACGATCTCTCTGTTTCTAGTAATTATTTAAAATCCACAAAATTAGCAAAAATACATAAAAAAACTTACTTTGATAATTTAACGGCTTTCTGCCTATTAAAGTTGACAGAGTTACCAAATCTAAAAAATCTAGCTCCACTATACTTTTAGAACTAATGAAGCTAGAAATTTCCCCATCCGCTCCTCCCCT
>CANCBK010000016.1 GCA_947374315.1 Burkholderiaceae bacterium
GTTCCCATTGGCACTTATTGGCGTATTTGATTCTGGCGTTGGAGGCTTGTCCATTTTGGACGAGGCTCTGCGCCAGCTTCCACAACACGATTACATCTATCTAGCTGATTCCGCTAACGCACCTTATGGCGAGAGATCAAGTGAGTGGATCGCAGCACGCAGCCTAGCTTTATGCGCCCAGTTATTAAGTGAGGGTTGCGACGCCATTGTGGTTGCCTGTAATACTGCTACAGCCGAAGCCATTGCCCAGATTCGTGATGAGTTGGCTATTCCAGTGGTTGGTGTGGAGCCTGGCATTAAGCCGGCATCCATGCAAACGCAAAATGGGATCGTGGGCGTCTTGGCTACAGAAGCAACCTTAAACAGCGATAAGTTCAATGCGCTGCTAGCAACACTACCCAGCAACTGTCAGTTCATAAAACAATCTGGCGCAGGTTTAGTGCCGCTCATTGAAGCTGGCCAAGCCGATGGTGAAGAAACTTTGGAGTTATTGGCCAAACATCTAGAGGCAATTCAGGATGCTGGTGCCGATACCTTAGTGTTAGGCTGCACCCACTACCCTTTTTTGCGCAAAGCCATTCGCAAACTGCTTGGTGAGTCTATTAATCTAATAGACACCAGTGAAGCAGTCGTACGCCAGCTAAAGAGACAACTTGAATTACAAGATAAAACAACGCGGGTTGATCAGAAGTTTTCTCTCACCTTCATTAGCAGCAAGGATGAGCAAAGCCTATTGAGTATGGCCAAAGAATTAATGGCGAGTGATATGTCATCGCATCACATTCATGCAAAGTTCTTAGGTAGCACTCGATGAGCTCTTTCTTGCAAAAGCTCGATAGCCATTTACCGTTTAATAAAACGGAACGAATCATTATTGGTATTGTTGTGCTTTTACATGCTCTGCCTGCACTCGAATTTTTACACTGGACATCAAAGCCAAGCAGGACAGATGATGATGCACGGGTCATGGCAAATTTGGTGAGCCCTGATACTGCCAATAAGAGTCAGCAACCACCTGCGCCACCGCCACCAAAACCTAAGCCTGAACAGAAAAAGAAAACAGTGGATGAAAAATCTACTGAGAAGCCAGCGCCTACGCCACCCCAATCGCAACAGCAGGCTGCTACCCCACCCACACCCCAGCAGTCCAAGAGTGAGTCTCAGACACCGAATGCCACAGTGGCACCTGCTACCAGCTCGGGGTCAAGCGGCACACCCATTCAGACTGACATTGGTAAACTGGTTGTCGTATATCAACCAGATGCAGATGCGTACTATCCCTCTTTCTCCAAACGATCCGGGGAGCAAGGGGAAGTGGTAGTGCGACTCGTTATTGATGAGGGCGGAAATGTTGAGGATGTCGCCTTATTGCGTTCCAGTTCATTTCCACGTCTAGATCGAGCAGCAAGCGAGATAGGACGGCGTTATCGCTTTAAACCATTCTTGGTGAATGGCTCACCCGCCAGAATTTCTACTAACCTTTTAATTAAATTCAATTTAAAGAATTAAACATCATGAATACACCATTTGGCTTAGCAAATTTATGGCTTGAAGGCGACACGATTACTCGCTTTGTGGCACTCGCCCTTCTCATTTGCTCGATCGTGACTTGGGTCATCCTGCTATCTCGCTTTTGGGATTTACGCAATCTGCGCAAACTGATGCCTGAGCTTGATCAATTTTGGCGCGCTACGTCATACGACCAAGGTTTGAATGCCTTTACTAGTCGCGCAAGCAATCCGTACTATCAGATTGCTAAAGCGGCGAACGTTGCTTCGAACCACCATCAAAGTCAATCCAATAATCATCGGGAGCTCTTGCAGACGCTGAACTACTCCGAATGGATGGCTAGAAGTCTGAAGAACAGTATTGATGGCGTCGGCGCGCAACTCCAAAAAGGGCTTACCTTCCTCGGCTCCACCGGCGCAACCGCACCGTTTATTGGCCTGTTCGGCACTGTATGGGGCATCTACCATGCCTTGATTGCGATTAGCAGCTCAGGAAGCGCGCAAATTGACCAAGTGGCCGGCCCTATCGGCGAAGCACTCATCATGACTGCCTTAGGCTTAGCTGTTGCAATTCCAGCGGTACTGGGATTTAACGCCATTAACCGTGCCAATAAATTACTGGTTGCCGACCTCAATCGCTTTGGAAATGATCTTCTCGCTTACTTTGTGACTGGCGCTCGCGTGAAGTCCGGAGAATAAATATGTCATTTAATCTGCAGAGCGATCAAGAAGAAGGTGGCATCATGGCCGAAATCAACATGACTCCAATGGTGGATGTCATGTTGGTGCTCTTGATTATTTTCATCATCACCCTGCCAGTCATCCAGCAGGCGGTGAAAGTGGAGTTACCAAAAGCCAATAGCGTGCGCAATGAAGTAAAGCCTGAATCGGTTCAACTATCCATTGATGCCAATGGTCAAATCTTCTGGAACAGCACTCCTATCAATTTAGAGACATTCAATGGCTACGCTGAAAAAGCCGCGCAGAAAGAGCCGCAGCCAGAAATTAATTTGCGTGCTGATAAATCGGTTAAATACGAATATGTTGCTCAAGTACTGGCAGCATCGCGGCGCGCTGGCTTAACTAAACTGGGATTTGTGACTGAGCCGAATTAAGGATTTTTAATGGGGCTGCATTGCTCTTGGTAGATCTTTGTACCTTCACCTAAGGTGGCCGAGAGAATGCCACCTTGAATAGCCTCCACCTTCCTCAGTTGACCAGTCAAACGATTAATGTTGACGACGGTTGCAACGGACCCCGCTCCATATTGAATGCCATCAAAACTTTCTGGTGGGAAATGCGCTTCCATCGCGATTAAGACCGTAGAGTCGGTTACCACTACATTCTTAATTGCCTGTCGACCTGATTCATCACCCCGATCTAAATCTCGATCATCGACGAAGACTTTAGCCTTTTGAGTCTGCGAGGCGGGATTGATCTTTAACTCATAAGTTTCGGTGTAATTATTTTCCGCACGCTCGCAAGTAAAGATGAGCGCGTCAACCGCTAGAGCGGGAATGGCGCAGCAGAATAAAAAGAGAATGGGGAGGTATTTCAAGAATGCCTGAAATCAATCGATTGGTGCCCGAAGCCAGAATCGAACTGGCACGCCTGTTTAGGGCGAGGGATTTTAAATCCCTTGTGTCTACCGATTTCACCATTCGGGCTCGTACAAGCAATAAAGCCGCACTAAATACATCAAGACAAGCAAAATTTTAGCATGCGTGGCTTACAGTTGGCGGGAAGCCTGTTTTCATCAAGGTTCGGCTGAATTTGAGGCAAACCTACTAAACTATTGCGATGAAAATTCCTACCCTAAGCTCAGGCTTCAAAACCCTCTTTAAGGGCATCTTTTGGTTTGGATCGGCCGTCATTGTCTTGATCGTCGTCACTGGAATCATCTATTTACTGTCAGCCCATACCAACCTCTCTGGAAAACGCGTCATTAAAAGCCTGGGGGATTCCGTCGTCGTGACTTTTGACGAAAGCGATGTCCCTCATATTCAAGCCAAAACCTCTTCAGATGCGCTCTTTGCTTTGGGCTACTTACACGCGAGCGAGCGCTCCTGGCAAATGGAAATTAATCGTCGCCTGGCTAGTGGACGACTCTCTGAAATCCTAGGAAAAGAAACGGTTTCGATTGATCGCTTTATTCGTACTTTGGGCATTAAGCATGCTGCCGAAAATCAATTTGATCGTTATCCCATTGCTACCAAGAGATTGCTCCAATCCTATGCGGATGGTGTAAACGCTGGTAACGCACACTTAGGCTGGGCACTCCCCATTGAATATTTTCTAACGGGATCCAAACCAGGGCATTGGTCACCGAGCGATAGCGTCGCCTGGATGTTGATGATGGCCTTAGATCTTGGTGGTAACTGGGATAAAGAATTGCAACGTCTTGAACTGTCGCAATTTTTAACGACTAAGCAAGTTTGGGAAATCATGCCCGCATACGACCCTGGGGAGCCGGTGAGCAATGCGGATTTCTCTAAGATGTATCACGACATCAATGTCTTTAATCCCCATCCACTCGCGAGGGATGCAAAATCCAAAAAACTCCCGGCAACAGAATTAGCGATCAATGAAGTGCCCGGCGGCAAAGATGGCATTGGCTCAAATAACTGGGCGCTCAATGGCAAGCTCACGACATCTGGCAAGCCCTTGCTTGCCAACGACCCTCACCTCGGCCTGTCTGCCCCTGCGATTTGGTACTTTGCCCACCTTGAAGCTCCTGGTTTGAATGTGATTGGCGCCACCCTACCCGGCATTCCCGCCGTAGCGCTGGGACGGACCGATAAGTTTGCCTGGAGTTTTACGAACACCAATCCAGATGTCCAAGATTTATATATTGAACAACTAGATCCTAAAAATCCCGGGGTCTACCGCGGCCCAGAAGGATCATTACCGTTTAAGGTTCGCCAAGAAATAATCGACATTAAAGGAGAACCCCCCTTACGTTTTTTAGTTAAAGAAACACGTCATGGTCCCGTGATTTCTGAATCATATGCACGCGCAAAAAGGGTAATTGATACCGATCGTTTTGCCTTGGCGCTACGCTGGACAGCCCTAGATGTTGAAAATCAATCTGTTGCTGGATTGATTGAAATGAATCATGCAAAAGATCTAGACACCTTTAAGCAAGCATTGCGGAAAAATTATGCGCCAATGCAAAACGTCGTCATGGCGGATGTCGAGGGAAATATTGCCTATCAAGCGGCCGGGGTTGCGCCCAAGCGCACCTTGCACCAAGGTCTTTATGGGGTCGCGCCCGCCATAGGCTGGGAGAAGCAGTATGACTGGACCGGCTATGTACCATTCGAGCAACTGCCTAGTAGCAATAACCCAGACTCCAATTGGATTGCCACAGCCAACCAAAAGATACTAGCTAGCAATGATCCCAATCCATTAACGGGCGACTGGGATCTGCCGACCCGCTATGACCGAATTGTGGAGTTGATTAAAGCTAAACCAAGCCATGATCTCGCCTCCATGAAATCCATGCAGGCTGATACCCTCTCTTTGGGGGCGACACCATTATTAGCGATATTTAAAGCTTCGCAATCAACACACCCATTAGCCCAGCAAGCCATAGAGTTAAGTAAGCACTTTGATGGCGACATGAAAGCAGACAGTGCTGGCGCTTTGATTTTTAACGCTTGGGTTGACCAGCTGACTCGAAAACTGTTTTCTCGCTTAGGCTATTTGTTTACAGAAAATTATGGGGCACGTAACTTTAGAAACCCCCTCATATTGCAATTACAAAACCCAAACAGCCCCTGGTGTGACGACCCCAAGACCGCACAGGTCGAGTCGTGTGCAGATGCTTCGAACGTCGCATTTGGTGATGCACTTGAACAGTTGAGTGCGCAATTTGGAAACAGTCCCAAGAATTGGGCATGGGGAAATGCGCATATCGCCGTCTCTGAGCACCGCCCACTGAGCAAGGTTCCACTGCTAGGTAGCATCTTTAATCTATCCCAGCCATTCCCGGGGGATAGCTTCAGCATCAACGTTGGCCGACTAGAGCTACTGAGGGCTGATAACCCTTTCGAGACCAAGCAAGCGCCTAGCCTTCGGACGCTATATGACTTATCTGATTTAGAGCAGTCCCTCTTTATTTATCAAACCGGCCAGTCTGGCTGGGTTCAAAGTAAGTTCTACCGCAATATGAGTGGGCTCTGGGCTGAAAACGCATATCTCCCCCTGCAAATGAAGCCTGGGAAGATCGACAGGCAACTCGATCTCAATATTAAGGAAAGATAGAGTCGGTAGAGCGAGTTAAAATGCCATTGGAACGCTTTATTTGGAAATAACCCTTTATTCAATACGCTACGCACCATGAAAAAAATACAAGTACTCGCGGTTTTCATTTCCCTTTGCACTCTTCCCGTGGCAAATAGTTTTGCCGCCTGGAAAGAGCTGGGCTCCAATGAGCAAATGGTAGTTTATGTGGATATCGACACGATCAGCGATGTTGGCGAAAAAGCCCAGATCATGTCGATGCTCGACCTCAAGAAACCCGGCGTTAATCCAAAAACAAAACAGCCCGTAAGCTCCATCATCGGATTAAATGAATATAACTGCCCTGCGATGACCTACCGTCCGATTGCATATAAAGAATTTTCCGGCAGCAAAGGAAGCGGTAAAGTGGTTTCAGATAACAAGACCCCGAATAGTGAATTCGAGCCTGTCGTGAGCGAATCTTGGACTGCTGGAGTATTTAACGTTGTCTGCAAACGCAAATAAACAGATTCTCTTGGCAGCCCCACAAGGCAGATCAAATCTTTCGGTTTGGTCTGCTTTTTTTATGGGCACTCGCCTTACCCTTTGGGCCCTCATTCTTGGATGCTTTACAACTGGCTGTGCAGCGCCCCTGCTGGCCTTCAGTAGCTCTACTACTGCCGCTGCCAGCTCTGCAGGCACCGCAGCGACCTCGATAGCAATAGCCAATCCCACTACTGCGGCAAGCCTGCTTTCGACTGCCACCACTGGTAAATCACCGCTGGAACACGCCGCTTCGGCAGCAACCAAACAGGATTGCAACTTCCTCAATGCTTTGGGGCCCAAGCCCATTTGCATGGATATTCCCATTCCCCAAGTTACCGACCTCAGCGAGCCATATCCAGGACTGGCCGATGCCATCAGCGTCCCAGGGGCCAAGGCGCAGTAATCCGTCCATCGACCCCACCTCGCTTTGCCGCATTTTTCGCCATGCAGTCTAAAATTAGGGCTTATCAGCACTCTTTTTAGATATCGAAACCATGACCACAGAAAATTACTACCTCACGCTCACTTGCCCTAACCGTCCCGGCATTGTTGCCGCCGTATCAACCTACATCTTTGAACTGGGTGGTGATATTGAAGAAGCGCAGCAATTCGATGACAAAGCCTCTAAGCGCTTCTTTATGCGCGTGAGCTTTAGCTGTAACGCAGATGCCAAGGCACTCAAAGCAGGCTTTGTGGAGATTGCGAAACGCTTTGATCTCACTTGGGATCTGCGTGCTGTAAAAGAATTCAAACGTGTCTTGATCATGGCTTCTAAGCTGGATCACTGCTTGGTCGACCTACTCTATCGCTGGCGCATTGGTGAATTGCCAATGATCATTAGCGGTATTGTCTCTAATCATCCACGCGAAGTGTATTCCAGCATTGATTTTGCGGATATTCCGTTTTACCACCTGCCAGTCACCGCTGATACCAAGCCGGCGCAAGAAGCAAAGTTACTCGAGATTGTGGCTGACTCAAAAGTCGACATGGTGATCTTGGCTCGCTATATGCAAATTCTCTCGGACGATTTATCCACCAAGCTATCGGGACGTTGCATTAACGTTCACCACTCTTTCTTACCGAGCTTCAAGGGCGCCAAACCATATCATCAAGCACATGCCCGCGGCATTAAGTTGATTGGTGCCACCGCACACTTTGTCACGAGCGACTTGGATGAAGGCCCCATCATTGAGCAAGACGTTACCCGCGTTACCCATGGCGATACTCCAGAAGACTTGGTGCGCAAAGGTCGTGATTTAGAGCGCACCGTGCTGTCTCGCGCCCTACGTTATTACTTGCATGACCGTGTGCTGATTAACGGCGCTACTTCAGTCGTTTTCTCAGACTAAACGCAACTTTAAGGTCGGACCCCTGGACTTTCCAGGGGCATTCCCCTGGCTCGCCACATTAAAAACAGCTCTAGCTGAGCCATTTCAGTAGAGCCATACTCAAACTGCTTGGCTCGCACTCCACTCATGCAATTACGCAATCGTCTTTGCAAAGATCCCATGGTTTGCCATTCAATTCGGTAAATGGGATAGGCAGTTGGGTGCCCCTGAGGAATCAAGCTACCACCCAACTTCAAACCAGCGCGAGCTTCATGACATTGTGCGCACGATAAATTGAGCTGCCCCATTCTTTCATTAAAGAACTTCCGCCCTTGCTCTAGGTCTTTGGAGTTTTGGAGCGTTGCTTTGATTGCGATAGGCATCCCTTTGGATTGGGTTGCTACAAAACTGGTTAAAGCCAAGAGCGACTTACTTTCATAAGCTAGTGCGGGCGCCTCTTGCTTGGTGGATCGACATTGATTAATTTGTCCCTCTAGGGTTTGTAATTTCCCTTTAATAACTTTGGGATATTGGGTGGCAACACCAACCATGCTCTGACCGGAGTCACCATGACAAGATGCGCAGGACACATTCTTTTGCCCCGCCTTCTCTTTCCAAAGAGTGTGGCCATCCATCACCCAAAACAGAGCGGGATTTAAATGGGGGTCGTCTTGCATGGCTTGATTCTCCAGCGTCATCAATTGATAACTGGATTGCCGGGAATCTTGTTGCGCAAAACTTGAACTAGTGCCAATCAAAATAAGCAAAAGGCAAAAGTAGGGAATACAGAATGCAGGGAGTTTCACGAGACAGTAATTTGCGCTTGACTCACTGCTTCATACCCATCATCGCCCACCCACCTACACTCAATCGTGCCAGAGGCAACTGCAATGGCGTTAAAAATAATGAGGGGGTTCGCCCCAATCCCTGGATAGAAGTCCGCCCTAAAAACTTCTTCACCGTTATAAAGGCAAGTAAACAAGCGAATGATGTCTCGAGGGATCCGCTTACCATCTTCCGAATAGCGAAAGCCTGTTTCCATGTCATGCTGGGCAATGGCCCGAATTTCAATGATGGCATCTTTTTTTGCTTGGACGGGCACCGTAATATTAGTGCGAGAAGTTTTACTCATACCAACTCCGTACAAGCCGATAGCGTCACTAGGGTATCAGCATGGCCTTGCCAGAAACTGCCATCACTCATTTGAGCAATCGCCCATACCCTCTGAGAGTCCGCCAATCGAACGCGGGTTGTCAGTTCAGCGCGTCCAGAACGGGGGGTGAAATACGCGCTAAAAATATTCGGGAGTGGATTACCCTCGGCAATCACATGAACCGCTTTGACATAATCATTCGCGGTCATGGGGCTTTGGATGGAAACCTTTAGCACCACTAAGTTTCCACTCTCGACTAGGGGAGGAATGATGAGCTTAACCCGCTCATCTTGAATGGGGTTTGAGCCCACAATCTTGGCTATTGCCTCCATCGCCTCGGGCTTTTTAGCCATCACCAGCAATGGCGCCATCCAGCTGGATAAACCCAAAAGCCCCAGTGCCGATAAATACATCCGGCGACGTAGGCTTAGAGGCATGGAATTGAGGTTTAACGATGTCATAGTCATTTAGTAAATCTATTTACTCATTGAACAGTGTTGACCTTAAGACTAAACAAGAACGCCAGTACATCTTCTATCTCTTGGCCACTCAAGATCGTTTGATCAACAAATTTGGGCGCTACGCGATTCAACCCCGTAGTACGGTAATAGGCTGGCATGATCGTATCAGGATTAAAGCGGCTAGGATCCACAATATGGGCTCGGAGTTGCGCTGTAGATAAGCGTCCCACACTGAGTCCTAAGTCTGGCGCCAAATTACCCTGAAAGCGCTCCTCCGGAAAAGGCCCGCTGTGGCATAAGAGACATAGACCCGTTTGGCGACTTCCCACAATAGCGCGCCCTCTAGCAATATCCCCAGGAGCTGAAGTGAGGGGATCCACAATTGAATCCCCTATCCAAGTTTGCGCATAGACCGAATAAGAGGGCAAAAGAGTCGACATACCTAGCAATACCACCACTAGTGCGCTTCTCATTCCCACTTATTCATAACCCATTGCAAACCGTCCAGCCTCTTTATCGCTGCACTTAAACCAACTTAATGCCACTATTTTTCAATGGCACCGTACGGTACCGCTTACCAGTTGCACGATAGATCGCATTGAGCACCGCTGGCGCTGCCACTGCAATCGTTGGCTCACCAACCCCGCCCCAGTCCTTACCGCCACCTTGAATGATGATGGTTTCGACCTTAGGCATTTGCGCAAGGCGAATAGAGTTGAAGGTATCAAAGTTCTTCTGCACAACTGCACCGTGCTCAAGCGTGATTTCTTCTTCGAAAAGAGCGGATAAGCCGTACACAAAGGATCCCGAAACCTGACGAGCTACTTGTGCGGGATTCACCACATAACCCGGATCCGTTGCTGCGACGATGCGATGAATTTTGACCTCATTGCCATTGGTCACCGATAACTCGCAAGCAGCCGCCACATAACTACCGAATGAGCGCATCTGCGCGATACCGCGGAAGACGCCTGGCTTAGCGGGCGTAGTCCAACCAATGCCCTCAGCTACCGCATTGAGTACTGCCACGGCACGAGGGTAGTTTTGCATATGCTGACGACGGAACTCCACTGCATCAACACCCGTTGCCTCGGCCATCTCATCCACAAAGGTTTCGAGGAAGACCGCATTTTGGTTCACGTTCACGCCACGCCAAAATCCCGGTGGAACATGGGTATTACGCATCGCATGATCAACCATTAAATTCGGGAAGCTATACGTGATGCCATGCTCCGTAGTGTCATCCAGACCTTGAAACGTCAAAGGATCTTTACCTTTATTAGCTGCCAACACCGCTGGACGTACTGATGCCAAAATAGATTGGCCTGATAAACGCATACTCAGACCAGTAATATTTTTCTTGTCATCAATCGCCGCAGTCAATTTACACATCATTACCGGGTGATAGCGACCCTGAGTCATATCTTCTGAGCGCGTCCAAATTAATTTGATTGGGGTGCCCGGCATTTGCTTGGCGATATTCACTGCTTGGGTTGTGTAATCCTGGAATGCACCACGACGACCAAAGCCACCGCCTAGATTCACCTTATAGACATTACATTTTTCCGCCGGCAATCCTGAGGCTGCAATCACAGCGGCCAAAGATGCCTCACCGTCTTGAGTGGGAACCCATGCTTCACAAGCATCAGCAGTCCACTTGGCGGTCGCCGTCTGAGGCTCTAAAGTGGCATGGTTCAAGAATGGATAAAAATATGTTGCTTCAATAGTTTTGGATGCCTTAGAAATCGCCTCGCTGGCATCGCCATTGGCGTTACCAACAAACGCATCGTCAGCTGTCAAACCCGCTTCCAACATCTTCTTAATAGATGCACTGGAAACATTACCATTGGCGCCGTTGTCCCAAACAATGCTGACAGCTTCCATACCCATTTTGGCTTGCCAGAAGGTATCCGCCACCACCGCTACAGCAGAATCACCGACCTGCACTACCTTCTTTACACCCTTCATACCAGCAGCTTTAGAGGCATCGTAGCTCTTAACCTTGCCACCAAATACTGGGCACTCCTGAATAGTGGCAATCAACATGCCAGGTAATTTCAGGTCAATGGCATAGATCTGCTTACCACTGACTTTGTCCGCAACGCCATCAATGCGGTTTACTGGCTTTCCAATCAAAGTCCACTCTTTAGGATCTTTGAGAGGGATTTCTTTAGGGGTCTCTAGCTGTGATGCCGCTACAGAAACTTTTCCGAAAGTGGTTGTGCGACCCGATGGGGTATGCGTAATTACACTGTCTTTGGCAACGCATTCTGATGCAGGCACATTCCACTGATTGGCTGCCGCCTGAATCAACATGATGCGAGCGGCTGCGCCACCCTTACGAACATATTGCTCAGAGGTCCGAATGCCACGACTTCCGCCAGTGGAATAACTACCCCAAGCTTGTTTGCGCTTCAGACTCTCGGCTGGAGATGGGTATTCGTAAGAAACTTTCTTCCAGTCACACTGCAATTCTTCAGCAACCATTTGCGCCAAACCAGTGATCGTTCCTTGACCCATTTCAGAGCGCACGATACGCACGACCACATCATCGTTTGGCTTTACTACCACCCAAACACCAATTTCTGGCGTTGCTAGCGGAGTCATTGAGGTGGCGCCACTCCCCATTGCGGCATTGGCCGCAGAAATAAAAGAGAAATCAAAGCCAATGGCTAGGCCAGCGCCAATAGCACTTGCGCCAACTACAAAGTGACGACGGGATGCATTAATAGTATTTGTCATGATCGCTCCTTATGCCTTACTCACAGCATGAATAGCATCACGCACTTGTTGGAATGTTCCGCAACGGCAGATATTTGTCACCGCCGCATCAATCTGCTCATCAGTCGGTTTTGGGGTGTTGCGCAGCAAGGCAGTGGTCGCCATCACCATGCCAGATTGGCAGTAACCACACTGAGGCACTTGATTATCAACCCAGGCTTTTTGTACTTTGGAGAGCTGGCCATTTTTTTCCAAGCTCTCAATAGTTTCAATCTTCTTGCCCTCTGCAGCACTCACCGGAAGCGAGCAGCTTCGCATAGCCTGGCCTTCAAAGAGGATTGTGCAAGCTCCACATTGGCCGATGCCGCATCCGTACTTGGTACCAGTTAATCCTACATGGTCACGAATTACCCACAACAAAGGGGTTTCTGGATCTACATCCACCTTGTACTTTTTACCGTTGATATTTAAGTCGGCCATGGCTGCTCTCCTCTGTGTTTTTATGGGGAAGCCCTATCGATCAGATAAAGCCCCTACTTTTGTGATGATTATCTTAACCAAGAAATGATTTATTGCTTTGCAACATATATTGCGGGGCAGTAAGATCAGACCATGATCTCCGGCCTCGTTCAAATTCTCTTTTTCCAAAGCCTGGGTGAGCTTATTTCCAAATTCGCGCTACCCACCCTGCCAGGCCCTGTGATTGGCCTGGTACTACTCATTGTTTGGCTAGTATTGCGCAAAGGAGTTAACCCTGAATTAGCGTCCGTGGCCGATGGCTTTAGCCAGTACTTTGGCCTCTTGTTTGTGCCGGCCGCTGTTGGTGTGGTCTTGTTTCTGCCTCAACTCAAAGCCAATGCCTTGGCAATTGTGAGCGCCCTAGTGGGAAGCGTAGTACTCACCATCGCCACTAGCGCCATCGTCGTCCGCTTTTTGAGCGCAAAGCCTGAAGAGGCTAGTTGATGAGTGAACAACATTCCATCGTCGAGATTTGGGTCTATCTTTCAGGTAGTCCTTTATTTGCTCTGTTCATTACCTTGGCCGCTTATCAATTTGGCCTGTGGGTTTATAAAACCACCAAGCAGAATCCTCTAGCTAACCCTGTGGCAATTGCCATCATCCTCGTGGCGAGCCTTATTCAGTTTATTGAGATGCCCTACTCCACCTACTTCGAAGGCGCCCAATTCATCCACTTCTTGTTAGGCTCTGCGACAGTGTCCTTGGCGATTCCGATCTACCGTGGCCTCAATAGCTTAAAGGGTCGATCCCTCCCTTTACTTGCCTCTTTAATGGCAGGCGGCCTTGTTTCCATTCTGAGCGCTGTCAATATCGCTAAATTGTTGGGGGCTGATTCCAGCATTACTGGCGCGATGTATCCAAAGTCCGTCACCGCGCCAATCGCGATGGGCATTGCGGAACGGATTGGCGTCTCCCCAACATTGACAGCCATCTTTGCCGTTACCACCGGCATTCTCGGGGCTATTTTGGCGCCCTTCATTCTTAATGCTTTAGGCATGAAGGCTTGGTGGCAACGTGGCTTTGCCATTGGCATCGGCGCCCATGGCATTGGCACCTCCCGTGCATTTAGCATCCACCTAGAAGCAGGAACCTACGCCAGTTTGGCCATGGGTATGAATGGTGTCATTAGCGCCGTCGCCATCCCTATTCTTTACCACCTATTTAATTAATAGATAGATTCAACGTCCATCCACTAACACTACTCAATTGGGCACGATGCACTAATAAGGAACATGGGGTCCTGATTACGCCCCACATTACCGCCATCCCTACCCGCCAATGCTCTATGCTCCATACTTCATAGCCACTGTGTATTCAGATCCTTGGATGCCAATAAAATATGGACTTGCTGCGATGGCTTTTCCAGCACTACACGACCTTCAATAAAGAGTACTCAAATGAACGCACTAAAACATTGCTTTAGCCGCCTGCTGATAGGCTCCCTGCTGGCAACCAGCCTTTGTAATCTGGTATTTGCAGCATCCGACGCGGATTGGCCAAAAAAACCGATCATGGCGATTCTGCCCTTTCCTGCCGGCGGATCTACTGATGCATTTGCACGTTCAATAGCCGTCCCTCTTGGTGAGGCATTGGGTCAATCGGTAGTCATTGAAAATAAACCAGGCGCTGGCGGAATGATCGCCTTGGGTGCGGTGGCAAAGGCCTCACCTGATGGCTACACGATTCTTTTTAGTGCGCTAACCAATCAATCGATTTCTCATTCACTGTTCAAAAACCCACCAGCAGATCTGACCAAGGATTTTGCTCCGATCGCTTTGATTGGCACAATTCCGCATTTGATCGTGGTTAATCCATCAGTACCAGCTAAAAATTTGCAGGAACTCATTGCGTTTATTAAATCCAAAAAAGGGGATTTCAATTACGCATCCCAGGGCAATGGCAGCTTGTCCCATTTGGAGTCCGTTTTATTTATGCAGCGCATTGGCGCTACTGGTACGCATGTCCCCTACAAAGGCAGCTCTTTTGCCCTGCCAGATTTAATCGCAGGCAATACGCTGATGATGTTCGATAGCGTGACCGCCTCACTGCCTCATATTCAAAGCGGCAAATTACGCCCCATCGCGATTGCCGCAGCCGAGCGCTCACCACTATTGCCCAATGTCCCGACCTTAGGGCAAGATGGCATGAAGCAGTTTGATGTTGAGAACTTATATGCAATCTACGCACCCAAGGGAACATCCCCTACTATTGTGATGAAACTCGAGAGAGAAATTCGGAAGATTTTGACCAACCCCGACTTCAAGGCGCGTCTAGCCAATCAGGGAATTCATACGCAGTTTGCAAATTCAGAGCAACTGACAATCATCACCCAAGCCGAGCAAGACAAATGGGCAAAGATCGTCAAGACTGCAAACGTTAAAATTGATTAATTCCTCATTGCCCATGAGCACACTTCTTGATTGAATAGATTAGAACCATGTTGATTTCCCCTCCCTTTGGTGGCGGCCGTGCCCCAGTCCTCGCTAAAAATGCCGTTGCTAGTTCACAGCCTTTAGCGACCCAAGCTGGTATTGAAGCACTGCAAAATGGTGGTAATGCCGTGGACGCAGCCCTAGCCACCGCCATCACCTTAACCGTTGTTGAGCCCACCATGAATGGCTTGGGAGGCGATGGCTTTGCGCTCATCTGGGATGGTAAAAAACTCCATGGTATGAATGCCTCCGGCAGAGCTCCAGCAGCTTGGACGCCAGAATATTTTTCTGGCAAGACGGCAATGGATCTGATTGGCTGGAATACCGTAACCATACCTGGCATGGTGTCCGGATGGATTGAGCTGTCTCGTAAATTTGGCAAGCTCCCTTTTGCCCAGCTCTTTAAGCGTGCGATTGATTACGCGGAGAACGGCTTTCCAGTTTCCCCAGTCATTGCACGTCAATGGCGTGAAGCGATCCCCGTCCTGAAGAATCAACCTGGTTTTGTAGAGTCATTTTTAATTGACGGCAAGGCACCTACTGCCGGTCAAATCTGGCGCTACCCCGCTCAAGCTAAAACCTTGCGCGAGATTGCAGAAACGGAAGGTGAGTCTTTTTACACCGGTAAATTGGCTCAAAGCATAGTGGACTTTGCTCAAAGCACTGGTGGTTGCTTTACGATGGCCGACTTTGCCGCAAACCAAACCGAATGGGTTGAGCCTTTAGCATTTGATTATGGCGAATACACCTTGCACGAGATTCCGCCGAATGGCTCCGGAATTGTGGCGCAAATGGCACTCGGTATTTTGCAAGCCGCGAATGTCAAGCAGTACCCAGCCAACTCTGCGCAACGCATTCACCTGCAAGTAGAGGCAATGCGTATTGCCTTTGCCGATGCATACGCCCATGTCTCCGACGCCAGCACCATGAAGGCTCCTACCAGCGCCTTATTGGATAGGGATTATTTAGCCAGCCGCGCTGCACTCATTAATCACAATCAAGCAGGCAGCTACGGTGCAGGTGATCCGCATGCTGGCGGTACCGTTTACCTTTGCGCCGCCGATGAATCCGGCATGATGATTTCATATATTCAGTCAAACTTTAAAGGCTTTGGTTCTGGTGTAGTGGCTCCCGGTGGCATCGCTTTACATAACCGCGGCATGAGCTTTAGCCTGGTAGATGGCCACCCTAATCAAGTGGCACCGGGCAAGCGCCCGTTCCACACCATCATTCCGGCATTTCTAAGCAAGGGCGCTCAACCCACCATGGCATTTGGTGTGATGGGCGGCAATATGCAACCCCAAGGGCATATACAGTTTGTCATGCGCTTTGTGGATGAATACCTCAACCCACAAGCTTGCTCCGATGCACCTCGCTGGAGAATTGACGACCTCGGCAAACTGACAGTAGAGGCCTCGATGCCCGCAGCAGTCGTTGAAGGCTTAAGCGCAATGGGCCATACGGTAACAGTGATGCCAGCCAATAGCCTGGACTTTGGTAGCGCCCAAGCGATTGCTTTGTTAGGCGAAGAAACTAAAGACGCCTATATTGCTGGTAGCGATCACCGTCGCGATGGCTTGGCAGCGGGATTCTAAGAAGATTAGCTGGGCAAGCAGTTCAAATAAAAACGCTTGACCTCTTGATCGCAGCTCACATCCTTCGGTTGTATAGGTCGCTCTAGAGTGATGCCTTCAATGGAGGTGCAACGACTGAGGGCTACATAGACTTGTCCTGAGGCAAAGGCCCCTGATGAGAGATCAACCTTAATCTTGTCCAGCGTCTTGCCTTGGCTCTTATGAATGGTGACGGCCCAAGCCAACATTAAAGGAATCTGCACAAAGGTACCAATCACGTTTGGTGAGATTCTGCCAGACATCATGTCGTGGTCATAGCGATAGGACTCCCACTGGTGCCCTTTTACTTCAACCGTATTCGAGTATGGTCCGTTTTGCAGCAACACCTTAACGGTATTGGGCAGCAACTCGCGCACTACCCCAATCGTACCGTTCACCCAACGCTTCGGAAAATTACTATCCGTAGCCGTAAACATCACCTTAGCGCCGACCTTCAGCGTCAGATGGTTGGGGGATGGCAAATTGCGATCATCCACATTGAACTTACCAGTACTATTGCCTGTGTAAATCTTGGCATCTGTAGTTAAGGCGCGTAAGCCTGCATGATTGATTTGGTCAGCCCGAGCATTGGTTGTGGTGAGCGTGATTGTTTGCTCATCAGCCTCTTTTTTTGTTTCATAACAAATAGCATTGAGCGTATCGAGCGCCTCATCGATATCTTGATTGATGCGAATCTGATTAAGCAAGCCCGCAAAGTGCGCATCCTTCTGACGGAAGATCTTGGATAGCTCCACCATCGTCACATCTTTACGATGGAGCGCCATAGCGCAGAAGAAATAAGGACCTTCATAGCCACGATCACCTAGGACCTGCATATCGGCACTAGAGACCACTGGTGGCAACTGAAATAAGTCCCCTACAAACATTACCTGAATACCGCCGAATGGCTGGGTCTTGTGTGGGCCATTAGCACGCAAGAATAAATCCATGGCATCCACTACATCCGCCCTCACCATCGAGATCTCGTCAATGATAAGTAAGCGAATATCTTTATAGAGACGCTTATCTTTTAATGGCTTGATATCCTCTTCGGGGAAGATCAGACGTGGCGGCAAGCGAAAGAAGGAGTGAATAGTGACACCCTTCACTTGTAATGCAGCTACACCGGTTGGCGCCACCACAACCACATTGCCGGGAATATGTTCACGTAAATAACCAATCAGAGTGGTCTTACCAGTACCGGCCTTACCACTAACGAAGATATAGGGATCGTGACGCTCAATAGCGTCAATGACCGCCTGGTATTCAGGGGTGATTTCAATTTCGGGGGAGTTCACTGTTGGGCTAGTCATCCGCTATTGTTTCATGGGATCGACCAAAGCCAGTAAAGCCCTGATAAACCATGGCAATCACCTTGCCTAGGAGTACTTCAAGTTCCCAATACGCTGATGCACTTGACTAACAGGACTTGCCAGAAAGAGAAGGGGCATTTCTTAGCGAAAGCGCCCTATCAATCAGCGAAAATCTCGTATCGATCTCTGCCTGCCCGCTTTGCTAAATACATTGCAGCATCTGCATTTTTTATTAAATCATCACTGAGATTATGTGAGCCATCAGGGTCAGTCGCAACGCCAATACTCACGCTGACATGCACAATGGCATCATTATTTACTTCTATGGCTCGAGCTCGCACCGCCTTTAAGATTTCTTGAGCGTAGTGCACTGCGCCCTCCTGAGTAGTGCCGGGTAGAATGAATAAAAATTCCTCCCCGCCCCAGCGACAGAAGAAATCTAAGGGGCGTTTTTTAATGGCCAAGATGGCGTGCGAAACGACCCTCAGCGCCTTATCTCCACATTCATGCCCATGAAGATCATTGAAATCTTTGAACTTATCAATATCAATGAACAGAATGCTTAAGGGTGTGTGCGCCCTCCTACAATCCCCCTGAATTTTTGGAAAGATTTCATCAAAATAACGACGATTCGGAATATGGGTGAGGGCATCATGAATAGCCAACTGATTCTCAGACTCTATGGAGGATACGGACCTCAATAGGTGTTTAGTCAGGTAGCATACAAAAAAGCAACTTAAAAGAATAAATGTTAAAAACTTAATACCCCAAGTCAGCGTTCTTACCCATGCAACCTGAGTCGAAACCCCTTCGATGACATAAATATCAAATTGCGGATTCAGCGCATAAGCAACGATATTCCCAAGACCAAAGGTGGCAGTATGGGGCTGCTGGAATACTCCCGTGGAATTTGACATGGATTTAATCCGTGCAAATAAGTCTTCAGTCATCGGGGGTTGAGCGTCTTGTTGAGTCTTATTGCTCAAAGAAAACATAATCGACCTATCCGACAAATAAAAACCCATCTCACCGAAGTTATCGCCAAAGGAGTCGATCAAATCCCTTCTAAATTTATCCGCATCAATCTGAATGACCAATAAGCCATCAAATAATCCCTTGCTATCCAACAAGGGGGTAGCCATATGAAAAACTCTTTTTCCATTTGAACGGGCAATGACTTCAGGGCTAATCACGATACTTTGATTACTATCCCGCTTTAATGACTTGAAATAAAGACGGTCAGAGACGTTAATTTTTCTGACAAGCGGGCCGTATGTTTGAGCCAATACATTACCGGACACATCAACAAATAGTAGATTGCCATAGGCATTAAACCAACTACTGATTTTGAATTTTGATACAGACTTCTGAAGTGAACTTTCTATTGCCTGGGGGCTTGAATTAGAATTAATTGCTTTGGATTTCAAGTCCTCTCTAGAAACATCTAAGAATCTAGATCCATCAGTTAAGGCTTCATTAACCAATATATTTGCCACATGAACATTGTGGGCCGATCTTGATTCGATTTCCTGAATAGAATCAATCCAAATGGAGTAAATTTGATAGCCACCAAGCGAAAGGATAGAGAAAATTGCTACGCAAAATCCAAGCTTAATTTTCAACTTCATCTCTTGATACTGCATCATATGAATTTCTTCCATCGACCGCTTATCCGATCCGATGATAATGAGAGGCTAGCTTAAGCATGCTCACCCCAAAATCAGAACGGGGAGCTTACTATGTAGAATGACTTCCTGCGCTTCACTCCTGAGAAAGATGCCTCGTAAGCCTGTTCTTTTATGTGATGTCATGATGATCACATCAGCTTTTGCCTTTTTAGCGGCCTCAATAATTCCATCAGAAACGTTCGGGTGATAAATATGAAATTCACTTACCTCGATGTCAGGGCCAATAATAGATTTGGCTTTTGCTAAAACGCGTTTAGCAAATTCATTGCTGAGTTTTTTATATTCTTTAACTGACAAAGCCAATGCAGACTGCACCTCCGAGGAGGAGTATGGCATCACCGGATCCGTAACAAAAACTAGGCTGATTTTGGCGCCATCTAATTTTGCCAACTTGATCGCTGCTTTCAATTCCGATTTGGTAATGGAATCACCGCTAACGGGAACTAAGATATTCTTAAACATGACTTCTCCTTATGAATTGAACCATCTAACACTCAGACATACTGTTGCGCCCGAAAACCCAAAACTTAAATAAGATAATTGAGCAAATGGCGCAAAAAGCAGAGAACCAAAATGCGTAGCTTGGACCAACAGCTTCATATATCTCGCCAAAAATAAGAGAAGCTGGCAGCACCATTACGCCCGTGATCAAATTAAACCAACCAAAAGCAGCGCCTGCCCTACCAGCGGGAGCTAAATCGGCAACCAACGCTTTTTCTACCCCTTCAGTTGCGGCCTTAAATAAACCATAGAGGACAAATAAACCACATAAGCCGTAGATACCAATCGATGGCAAACCCATTCCAATATAAAAAATAGCAAAGCCAACCCAGGCAATGAGGATGAAATCCTTGCGACCAAATCGATCCGAAAAAGCTGATAATGGCGCACCAAATATGGTGGTCACCAATGAAACGCCTGCCCAAAGAATAGGAATTTGAGCCAGCGGAACGCCAAGCTCCCGGGCTCGAAGCAACAGGAACATATCAGAAGAATTTGATAGGGCAAAGAGTCCGGCCACCCATAGATAGCGCTTAAATTGGGGAGACATGCCTTCAAAAGTCCATTGAAATCCTGTAGGTCCGTCAACAATGACAAGCTCTTTTGGCGCCACAGGCTCCTTTAGGGATAGGGCCAAACCCAAAGTTAAGATCGCAGGAATAATCGCCCAGAAGAAAATATCTCGCAGTGGAACCTGAAAAGACAATAGGAGCGCAGCAATCAATGGGCCAATGACTGCTCCGGCATTATCCATAGAGCGATGAAATCCAAAAACCAAGCCCCGTTTATTTTTTGGAACACTTTCCGCCAACAGCGCATCTCTTGGCGATGTACGCAATCCTTTACCAACGCGATCAGAAAAGCGAATGACAAGTAACCACCCCCATGAATGAACGAATGCAATGAGGGGTCTACTCACCCCAGCAAGGAGGTAGCCAAATACGATCCAGGGCTTGGTTTTTCTAGTCCGATCTACTATCACTCCGGATAAAAGCTTTAATAAACTAGATGTTGACTCAGCAATACCCTCAATCAAACCCAGCACTTTAGGCCCAGCCATCAATACAGAGGTGAGATACAAGGGCAGTAATGGGTATAGCATTTCACTAGCCGAATCATTAATGAGGCTAATAAAACCGATCAACCAAACGGTTCTCGGAAGACTGCGAAGGGCTTGAAAAAATGGTAGCACTGAGATTAACCGGTCGCTACAAAATCAATAAAACCACGTTCAACATGGGTGGAAATTAATTTCACCCTCATGATGTGCCCCACTTTATAGTCGCCCGGGCTGCTGACTAACTTTCCTTCAACGGGGGGATTAAAAATCCTGACCCAGGTTCCTTTTTCATTAGCACCCGAGATCACCCCATCAAAATATTGACCAATACGAGAACTCAGTAATAAAGCAGCCTCAGACTTTCTCACTTGGCGCTCTACTCTCTTACCGATATCTTCTTGAAGCGTACAATGAAGGGCCAGGGCCTTTAGTTCATCCAGGGAATATGGCGGCTTCTCACCTAATAAAACCGACTTAATCAGACGCAAGGTGATGAGGTCCGGATACCGACGATTCGGGGCTGTGGAATGCATATAGTCAGTCACAGCTAGGCCAAAGTGACCGACCGGATGACTTGTTGGCTTTTCTACAATGTATTCACCAGATCCCATCAATTTAACGATGACCAAGGAAAGATCTGGAAACCTTAGGGGATCACGTCGGTGCTCTTTCGCTAAAAACTGCTCTAGGGCTTGAGAATCAGGCTGATTGGGCAACTTATGGCCATATTCTGCTGCGACCTGAACAATGCGGAGCCATCTCTCAGGCGAGCGAACCACCCTACGCATCGAGAAAATTCCCGCTTCCGCAAGAAATCGAGATGTACATCCATTGGTGGCAATCATGAATTCTTCAATCAATTGTCGAGCTCGGTTATGCACCTGTTGAGAAATTTCGGCTATCTGATCATTTATAAAAGTGGCTTTTGGCTGAAAAATATCGAACTCTAGAGAGCCTTTTTCATGCCGGATTACTCTCAATTTTTGCGCTAACTCATCCTGCAAGCGCAATTGTTTCTCAAGGCCATGCACCTGTTTAACACCCTCAGGCATAGGCTCTTTGCCATCTAGCCATGCAGAAACAGCATCATATGCAAGCTGGGATTGATTCCTCACCTTTGCTTGATAAATTGAGGAATGAAGTAATTCCGCATGACTGGAAAACCGCATCTCGCAAATCATCGCTAGACGATCTTGTCCTGGATTTAAAGAAGTTAAGTCATTGGATAGCTTGACGGGAAGCATCGGAAAAATACGGGCAGAGGTATAGACCGAACGTGTATTAATGTAAGCATGGGAATCGATGGGGCTATCCATCTTCACTATCGCATCAACATCAGCAATACCCACCAGCAACTTCATCTCACCGCCAGCCATTTGCTCAACTACGGTGATTTGATCAAGATCGCGGGAATCATCATTGTCAATGGAGCACCATAGAAGTTGAGTTAAATCTCGATGTAAGTGCGGCAACCCAGGAGCAGGCTCATGAATCTCCTTAAGCTGAGCCTCGACGTCGGATGAGAACTCCGGCTCCAACCCCCGAATCATCATCACGCCAACAGCAATACGGGCCAACTCCGCCTTATGGTTTTGAGTTCTTCTCGAGTCAAAATTCATTTTCATGATGGATGTCGCTCCTAGCGGCTACGGTGAAGATCAATCCACCGAACCATGACCTCAATCCAATGACGAATGAATTGTTGACTGTCCTCACCGATATTCCATGCACTATCAAAAAAACCGTCTTTCATCTGCAGGAACATTTCAGGCTGGCACAAAGTCGGCATATCCAAGGTAGCTAATACTCCACGCAGGTGCTGCTGAGCCAGGGCCGTGCCGACAGGGCTCGGAGAAATGCCAATAATGGCGGCAGGCTTCTTGCCCCAAGAGTTTTTACCGTAAGGTCGGGAGCCATGATCTAAGGCATTTTTTAATACCCCAGGTATAGAACGGTTGTACTCTGGAGTAATAAATAACACCCCATCGCACTTCACTATTTCCGTCTTCATGCTTTTAACAGAATCGGCTTGATGATCATCATCGTCTTGGTTATACAAGGGAAGATTGCCGATCTCCACTAGATTAAAGCCCACATCAGCTGGAGCCAGTTTCATAATGGCATTTGCCAGATGGCGATTGAATGAATCTTTCCGCAAACTCCCAACAACAATGGCAATGTGAATAGCACTCATAAATCCCCCGAATAAATTACTCTACAAATGGACTGATTTCGCCTGATTTCCTCAGCATCTTATTCACCTCATCTAAATGCATTTCTTCTTGAACGATGAGATCTCGCGCATATTCTTCCAATAAAACCGACTGAACACCACTGGTTTCTGGATGCGTACGGGTTGCGATCTGCAATAAATCGTAATAAGCAGCCAAGGCAATGGTTTCATGTTCAAGGCTCTCTCTTAAGATATCCCCGATATCGTGCTTCTCAGTCTCCAGCAAGGGGCCAATCTTTAAGGATGGATGACCGCCTAGCAATGTCACTAACTCTCCAGCCCGATGGGCATGGGCAAGACTTTCATCGGCATTGCCTTTGAGCCAGGAGACGATAGGGATTCTGTTGTACCCGAATACCATGAGTGAGTAATGAGTGTATTTAACAACACCCGCCAGCTCTAACTCCATAATTTTGTTGAGCGCTTTGACTGCGATTTGTTTGTTGACGTTATCCATTTTTTCCGATCCTTTACATTTTTTTGCATATTAAAAAATGACGCTGCCTGTAAATAACTCTACTCCTTTGGATGGCAATAAGCGATCCATTAAATCTACTTCCCGACTAACTTTTCCGGCCTAACCCATTCATGAAATTGATCTGCTGAAACGTGGCCACTTGCCAGCGCAGCCTGCTCAAGAGAGACATTATTCTGATGCGCATACCTCGCTATTTCTGCCGCTTTTTCATAGCCTATATGTGGGGTTAAAGCGGTAGCCAACATTAAAGAGGCATTCATGAGCTCCGCAATCCTGGAGGAGTTGGCTTCAATTCCTTGGACGCAAAAATGATTAAACGAGCTCATCCCATCAGATAAGAGGCGAATACTTTGCAGCAAGTTATGCAAAATAAGCGGCTTGAATACATTTAATTCAAAATTGCCAGAGGCAGCGCCCATGCCAATGCTCACATCATTACCGAGCACCTGGAAGCAAATCATGGCAAGAGCCTCGCATTGGGTTGGATTGGTTTTGCCAGGCATGATCGAGCTACCGGGCTCGTTCTCGGGAATATGAATCTCACCCAATCCCGATCTAGGCCCAGAAGCCATCCAGCGAATATCCGTTGAAATCTTCATCAAGGCTGTGGCCAAGGCTTTCAAAGCACCGTGGGTAAATACCACTGGCTCGTGCCCCGCTATGGCTGCAAATTTATTGCTAGCGCCAGTAAATCCAATCCCCGTCTCAACACCCAGGGTATCGATTACCAATTCAGAAAATATAGGGGTGGAATTAATACCTGTTCCTACCGCGGTAGCGCCAATAGCCAGCTCAGATAAGCCGGGAATGGTTAACATTATGGCTTGGCGCGCAAGTGTTAATTGCGCGACATATCCTGAGAACTCCTGCCCCAAGGTGAGTGGAACAGCATCTTGTAAATGGGTGCGACCCACCTTGATGATTTCCGAAAACTCATCAACCTTCAACCCTAAGGTGGATATCAAATTCTCCAGCGCGGGTAACAGCAACTCTTTAATTTGACAAACTGCGGCAACATGAATGGCAGTGGGAATAACATCATTCGATGATTGCCCTAAATTCACATCATCGTTAGGGTGAATAAAGTGATCCACACCAAGGACACCACCCATTAACTGAATGGCTCTATTAGCCAATACCTCATTCATATTCATATTGGTTTGGGTGGCCGATCCCGTCTGCCAAATAGATAGTGGAAATTCTAAGCAATGCTTACCCTCTATCACCTCATCAACAGCAAGCAAAAGAGCTCGTCCCTTGTTCGCTGGCAATAGCTTCATTTGAATATTAGCCAAAATACAGGCGCGCTTTACTCTTGCTAGTGCAAGAATAAATTCCCCAGGCATTTTTTCAGTGGAGATATTAAATTGCAATAAGGACCTTTGGGTTTGAGATCCCCATAAGCATTGATCTGAAACCTCAACAGCTCCCATGCTATCGCGCTCTATTCTGGTATCAGTCATATTTATATGTATTCAATTTCGATTCACTTGATAAGTATTTTTTATAAGCGTATAAATAAAACTGTAGGATTAAAAGGAGTTGTGATGGATAAAGCCTTTGAGTCATTAAAAGATCTTTTCAAGCAGTTAGGCCTTCCCGATAGTTGCCAAGATATTGAATTATTTATTCAATGCCACTCGCCATTAGATGAATCCACTCTTTTGGAAGATGCCGCCTGGTGGCTTCCAGACCAAAGAGACTTTTTGAGAGATGAGCTCTTCAAAGATGCCGATTGGGCGGAAGTGATTGATTTACTCAATAGCCAGCTTAGGCAAATACGCTAGAGTTATCCTATAGACTCAATCTTCCTCTCTAGCTCTTGAGCAATTTCCAAAACACCTTCGTATCCGGAGCGTATATGTTTCGGCAAATCAGGATCGCCGATCATTGACCCTAGGGTCTCAATCAGGCTATAAATAAGCCCTTTAGCAGCTGAATAGCTAATTTGATTTACCGACAACGCCGCATCAATATGGCTAATCGCATCGGCGAAATGCTCTTGTGGAACTCGATTCTGCGATGTTGATATTTTGCTGATAGTGTTACTCATTCGTCATTCCCCTCAATGTACTCAATCACCAACCAAATCATGGCTGTATACCTGTATACGGCTCGCATGGGCATGTCCCCCAAGGATCTTCTGCTCCGCTATTGAAAGCAGTTTCAGCTGATGCTTAGAAAAATGCTCCAAGGGGTCTCCCAATACGGCATCTGGATCGACATCCTCTAAAACTTCATAACTAAAATGACAAGTAAGAGGGTGTCCATTCATCGAGGCTAGATAATTTACTCCACCATCTTCAGCCACTTGCGCAGGGCCAATAAATTCAATTTTCATAAAGTCTCCAAGATCAAATACTAAGATCACCTAGGATGCGATCAATCTTGTAAAAGAATTTCCTCGCAAAAGCTAATACTTCTTTGTCAGTAGGATGATCTACCGTCTCAATACCCACAATTTTTTCAGCAATGCCAGCCTCGTGCAGGTGAGCGTATTTGATCAGCTCCACCTTTGCCGAGCCCGGCCCGATGATTAATATTTCCTTAGCCTCTTTGACGGCACCCATCACCGATTGAAAGTATTTGACATCAAATGCCACTTTTCCGGACCCAATCTCACCCCTTTTATGGTGAAGATGCGGATGAGTTGATTTCGTCTTAATGATTTCAGCCTCATCAGCATCCTCACTTAAGAACATGACATGTGCCTCTTTGTGATCTATCCATATCACCGCATGATTTAGACTCATTTAACCCCCTCATCATTGACTAACGATTCATTCCCTTTAAGGGGTGAATGCATACATCGACACTTATTCCGCTCGACTCCTAATCATCATATCTAGGCTGTTCTAGGAAATTTTGACTTAAATCAAATTAGCTTCAATAAGCTATAAACCATCGGAGTTTCCAGTTATTAATTGTTCATTCGCCTCTAATATGCTAAGTTGGAACATGCAACGGATCTTCGCAAAATAGGTTAGCCTTGAATATGGACAAAATCCAGAAAAAACATGCTCAGTTTGATTTCGTCATTATTGGTGGTGGGGTTGCCGGAGCTACCGCAGCTGAGACACTCAGAATTGAGGGATCAAAAGCTAGCATCCTTATCTTATCGAATGAGAAGCACCTTCCTTATCAACGCGCCATCCTGTCTAAAAAGTACATTGCTAGCAAGCAGGACATCAGCACGACGCCAGTACTAACCCAAAAAGAATATGAGAAGCTAGATATTCACATTGAATTTGATAGGCATGTAACGCATATTGATTACGCCCGCAAAGTCATTAGGATCAGCAATCATGCTGATATTGAATTTAAGAAATTGCTGATTGCTACAGGCGCCTCCCCCATGCAATTAGAAGTTCCAGGGGTTGGCCTAGAGGGAGTTCACTATCTCAGAACGATCGATGATGCTTTGGCAATCAAACAAAATTCCAACCACTCGAAAAGAGTAGTGATTGTTGGAGGAAGTTACCTCGCGTTGGAGATTGCCGCTTCACTCTCAAAATTAGGGCTACACGTTACGATGCTCACGCGTGACGGACTGTTGGATAAGCTAGATTCTCCTGACATATCCCATTTTTTTGAATCCTTTTATAAAAAACACCATATTGAAATCATCTTTGATGATGAGCCAATCGCCCTACTGGGAAGTAAGCGAGTCAAGAGAGTAAAGACCAAGGGCAATCGCGATATTGACTGCGACATGGTCGTCATCGCAATAGGCGTGACCCCAAATATTGATTTCTTAAGGGGTAGCGGAATACAAACTGATGACGGCATCTTGGTGGACAAGCACCTTAAAACCAACAAGCCTAATATCTTCGCTGCTGGTGATGTGGCCAATGTTTATGATCCTATTTTTAATATTCGACAACGTGTAGAGCATTGGGATAATGCAGTGCGGCAAGGCAGAGTAGCTGCACAAAACATGCTAGGCAATAAGAAATCGTTTGACGAGGTGCCCTACTTCTATTCTCATGTATTCAATCTCAGCTTCAATTTATTGGGATTAATCGAGCCCAACCAGGTTCGCATTACACGCGGATCGATGGAGGAAGGATCATTCGCCTGCTTTTATGTATCCAAGGATGTCATACAAGCGCTATTTACATTTGGGCGCCCTAGCGAAGAATTAAAAGTAGTTGAGAATTTAATCAAGCATCAAGTGAATATTTCAGCCATTAGGGATAAGCTATCTGACCCCCACTTTTCCCTGAACGAAATTCCCAATCAAACCATCTACATCCTTCAGGGTGGTGGTGCTTTGGGAAGCTTTGAGTGCGGAGCAATTCAGGCGCTATCTGAAAAAAATATTACTCCAGATATTGTGGCTGGAGTGTCTATTGGCGCCTTTAATGGTGCGATTATTGCTGGGAACCCCAATGATCCCGCTAAAGCACTGCTCTCCTTCTGGGGTGAAATTATGTCTAACCCACCTCCAGCCGCAAACGAGCAGATGCGCCACATTCTCGCGAATGAACAAGCGGCAATGTTTGGGGTCAATAACTTCTTTCAGCCACGCTGGCTCACTCCACCCATGAATCTATCTCAGATGCCAATGAATTGGTCGAGCTTTTATGATTTTTCACCAGTAAAAAGTCTACTTGAAAAATATGTAGATTTTGACAAACTCCACTTAAGCCCAATTCGACTTCTCATCAGCGCTGTCAATATCCAAACAGGAGAAATGACGATTTTTGATAGTCATAGCGAAAAGATAACAGTCGATCACATCATCGCTAGCGGTAGCCTACCCCCCATGTTTCCCTGGACAACGATTAATGGCAAGCACTATTGGGACGGAGGCATTCTGAGCAATTCTCCACTAGAAACTGTTGTGGAGCGCTGCGGCTCAGCAGGAAAACAGATCTATGTCATCGATCTATTCCCAGGCAAAAGGAGTAATCTACCCCAAAGCCTTCCCGAGGTCATGGCGCGCAGGGATGAAATTCAATTCTCAGAGCGCATCCGCAGTGATTTGAAGACCAGCAAACTCATCGTTGAATTTAAGAAATTGGTCAACGATATAGCAGCCGAACTACCGGATGATGTACTTGAGCAGATGTATCACGAACCTCGATACATTCAAATGATGGGGGAAGAAACCCCGATGAAGATCATCCGGATTACTAGAGAAACGACCCCTGACGAAACAACATCAGGGGCTTATGATTTTTCAGAAAAATCGATTCA
>CANCBK010000017.1 GCA_947374315.1 Burkholderiaceae bacterium
CTTTCCTGGTGAAACCGATGAAGACTTTGCAAAATTATTAAAAATGGTTGAAGAGCTGAATTTTGATAATAGCTTTTGCTTTATCTTTAGTGCGCGCCCTGGAACGCCTGCAGCCAACTTAAGTGATGACACTCCGTATGAAGTCAAACTGAAAAGACTGCAAACCTTGCTTGCCCTTGTCGAATCACAGGCAACTCACATTAGTCAAAAAATGTTAGGGAATACTGAGCGCATTCTAATTGAAGGCTTGGCAAAAGATGGTGTCAACCTTCAGGGTCGTGCCGCCAACAATCGCGTCATTCACTTTGCCGCACCGGATGGTGATGTTGAGTCACTCATTGGACAAATGGTAGACATTCATATTACCGAAGTTCTCAACTACACCCTCAGAGGCGAACTCGTTCACGCTCATGCCGACTAAAACGCCAGCCAAACAAACATTGCCCTCCAAGTTAAATATTGAGATCCAATATGCGAGCCCTGCAATTGAAAATAAGATCAGTGCCATTGCATCGTCCGCACTCGTCAAGAAATGGGTAAAACAAGCTACTGCATACAATGGTTTGATTACATTGCGCTTCGTCAATCAGACTGAAGGTAAAAAATTGAATTTAGCTTTTCGCAATAAAGACAAAGCAACCAATGTATTGACCTTTCCATACGAGCTCACTAAAAAGACCTTGGTTGCGGATATTATTTTTTGCCTTCCCATCATTCAAAAAGAGGCTTCTGAGCAAAACAAGACTGTCAAAGCGCATTTAGCCCACCTGATTATTCATGGTTGCTTGCATGCCCAGGGCTTTGATCATGAGATCGAAAAGGAAGCAAAGAAAATGGAGGATCGAGAAATTAAGCTCCTGAAATCCCTCGGTTTTTCCAACCCTTATATGGCTATTTAAACTAAGCCCACTAGCTCCTTCATTGAATTTACTTATTTCTACGATATTCTTGCTATATGCTTGACCCCAAAAAATCCCTTTTAGAGCGCCTAGCTGATTTTTTAGCGCCACAACCGATTAGCTCTGCTGAGCGCCGTCAAGAGCTGATTGATACCCTGAGAACAGCTCAGACTGAGGGCTTAATTGATGCGGATGCCTTATCCATGATTGAGGGCGTCTTTCAAGTGGGTCAATTATGTGCCCGGGATATTTTGGTACCCAGAGCCCAAATTGACTGGATTGATATCAATCTACCGCTCTCTGAAATTATTAAGAGCGTCATTAAAGCCGCCCATTCTCGCTTTCCAGTGTTTGAAGGTAGCCGGGATAATGTCATCGGCACCCTGTTGGCGAAAGATTTGTTGCGCCACTCTACCGAAAAAGACTTCCAGGTACGAGACTGGTTGCGTCCTGCAGTATTCATTCCAGAATCCAAACGTTTAAGCGTGTTATTGCGTGACTTCAAGGACAACCGTAATCATTTAGCCATCGTGGTCGATGAATATAGTGGTGTCGCTGGAATTATTACGATTGAAGATGTTCTCGAGCAAATTGTTGGGGATATTGAAGATGAGCACGATATTGATGAAGAAGCGGATAACCTGATCTCTCTAGCTAATGGCGATATTCGAGTCAAAGGTATTACTGAGCTGGAGCAATTTAACGAAGCTTTAGGCACCCAATTTGATGTCGAAGGAATTGAAACTGTTGCCGGCCTCGTGATTCAACACCTAGGCCGAGTACCCAAAATCGGTGAGCTTATTGAAATCGGTGGGATTGAGTTTGAGGTGCAACGTGCCGACCCAAGACAGATTCATATTTTGCTTGCGCGACAACTCCCTAAAACGCCTGACTGAGAATTGCTTTGACCAATCGGCAAACGCCAAAGCATCACCAGGGCATTGGATTGTTGGCATTGTTTGCTCTGGGAGCGCTGCTGGCTGGTGCAGCTGAGCTGCCGTATGGCGGCTGGTTTCAGCTACCCATTCTGAGCGCAGTGTGGTGGCAAATGAGTCAACGACAGTCTGGCTCCATTCAAAAGAATTTTCTACTAGGACTATCTTTTGGTCTAGGCTACTTTGCCCTCGGCCTCTGGTGGATCTATATTAGCCTGCATGACATCGGCGGAATGCACTCCGTAATCTCTTGCTTGGCAGTATTTTTATTGGCAACAGGGATGGCTTTGTTTTTTTCAAGCGCCTGCCTCCCTCTCTACCTCCCCACACGAACACGAACACGCCTGACGGGCCTAGTATTGGCAGCATGCTGGGTACTCATTGAATATTTGCGCAGCGTGGTTTTCACTGGTTTCCCATGGATGGGCTTTGCTGAGGCTCAATTTAACGGGCCCTTTGCGCCAATCGCCCCTTTCTTTGGGGGTCTTGCCTGCACATTTTTAGTGGTGTGGATTTCTTGGGAAATATCTCAACTAAAGAAAACCATACTCTTCAGCAGTATTTGCATCGTTTCTGCGATGACTCTTTCACAGCTCGCCAGCGTTTGGACTTTCACCAAGCCGATTGGCGAGCCTTTGAGTGTTCGTTTAATTCAAGGGAATTTTGAGCAAAGTCTCAAATTCAATCCTCAAGCCATTCAAGAGCAATTTATTTTTTATACCGCCGCGATTCAAAGTCAGCCGGCAGACCTCATCATTACTCCAGAGACGGCCTATTCTTGGCCTCAAAGCAATCTTCCATCCGGGCTGCTGCAATCCTTACAGTATTTTTCTACGGCTAGCGCAAGCAATCTTTTGCTCGGCGTGATCGGCGAAACATCAAATGCCCCAGAAACTAAATACACTAATCGCGCCCTGGGACTTTCTCCCAACGCGCCAATCTACGAATATGACAAATCACACTTAGTGCCCTTTGGAGAATTTATTCCCCCAGGCTTTCATTGGTTTGTGAGCGCTTTTCATGTACCAATGAGTGATTTTGCTCGCGGGCAAGTAGATCAACCCCCGTTTAGCATTACGCGTTCTGGTAAAGAAACCATCCATGCCGCCATCACCATTTGTTATGAGGATGTCTTTGGCGGGGAGTTGGCCTCTCGTATTCGTAACAGTAGCAAGCCAGTGAATGTCCTTGTGAACATGACCAATCTAGCCTGGTTTGGGGATTCTCAGGCACCAGCCCAGCAATTAAGGCTCTCGCAATTGCGCTCGCTAGAAACCGGCCTCCCTGCGCTACGAGCAACCAACACCGGGATCACAGCAGTTTTAGGGCCAAATGGCAAAGTCTTGTCTGAATTACCTAAATTTACCCAAGAGACTTTAAGCTACAAGATTCAAGCCTATTCTGGCAGAACCCCTTATGTCATTTGGGGTAATGCCCCCATTTTGAGTCTTTCGTGCCTCCTGCTCATTCTGGGTTGGATTCGGAAAAAACGGATTTAATACTTATTTCATGGTTCGCTCGCTTAGCCATGTAAAATCAAAGGCTTAGCCAGGTTAATCATGCTTACTTTTCAGCAAATCATTCTCAAACTCCAAGATTACTGGGACCAACAAGGTTGTGCCCTATTGCAACCTATTGACCTTGAGGTCGGTGCCGGTACATCTCATACAGCCACATTCTTGAGGGCCATCGGTCCCGAGCCTTGGAAAGCCGCGTACGTGCAGCCTTCGCGCAGACCAAAGGATGGCCGCTACGGAGAAAATCCAAATCGACTTCAACATTACTACCAGTACCAGGTGGTATTGAAGCCAGCGCCTGAAAATATTCTTGAGCTCTATTTAGGATCGCTTGCCGCTTTAGGGTTAGATCTCCAAAAGAATGATGTGCGCTTCGTCGAAGATGACTGGGAAAACCCCACTTTGGGCGCTTGGGGTCTTGGCTGGGAAGTGTGGCTCAATGGCATGGAAGTGACGCAGTTCACTTATTTCCAGCAAGTAGGTGGGATCGACTGCAAACCCGTTTTAGGTGAAATTACTTACGGCATCGAGCGTTTAGCGATGTACATCCAAAATTGCTCTAATGTCTACGATCTCGTCTGGGCGGATGGCATTTCTTATGGTGATGTGTACCACCAAAATGAGGTGGAGCAATCATGCTACAACTTTGAGCATTCCAACGCTGACCTCCTGTTTGCCAACTTCAGTAACTACGAAAGCGAAGCAAAGCGCCTGATGGAAGTTCCTTTAGCCTTACCCGCCTACGAAATGGTGCTCAAGGCCGGACATACCTTTAACCTGCTAGATGCCCGCGGCGCTATCTCGGTTACTGAGCGTGCAGCCTATATCGGACGCATCCGCCACCTTTCTCGTGCAGTAGCGCAGGCTTATTTCGAGTCTAGAGAAAAGCTGGGATTCCCAATGTGCCAACGCCAATCCAAAGCATAAGCAACGCAATCTAATTATGAGCACATCGAATGCCCTCTCTCAATCAGAAAATCTCTTGATTGAAGTATTTACCGAAGAACTCCCCCCAAAATCATTGCGTCGTTTAGGCGAATCCTTTAAAGATGGCATTTGCGCCACACTCAAATCAGCAGGCCTTCTGAGCGAGAATTCGGTTGCAACTGGCTATGCCACACCGCGACGCCTCGCCGTTCAGATCACCCATGTATTGAGCCAAGCGCTTGACTACCCAGTTCGCGAGAAATTACTCCCAACTAGCATTGCCTTTGATGTTGATGGGAAACCCACTGCGCCCTTGCAAAAGAAATTGGCCTCCTTGGGCTACGCAGATATCGATATCGCAACGCTAGAGAAATCTGGCGAAGGTAAGAACGAAGCGCTCTACCTCAATGTGGTTGCTAAGGGTGCCGCATTAGAGAAAACTGCCCAGCAAGCGCTTGAACACACTTTAAGCAAACTCCCAATCGCCAAAATGATGCACTATCAAGTGCTACAAAAAAATGGTGAACTGGCAGATGTTGAATTTGCCCGCCCAGCACATCGCATTATTGCCTTGCACGGTAAGCAAACTCTCAATATCAGCGCACTGGGTATTGACGCAGGCAATCAAACCGAAGGGCATCGCTTTCTTACATCCGGCGTAGTCACCATTGCTTCAGCAGATCAGTATGAGAATGATCTCACCACAAAGGCAAAAGTGTTGCCCAGCTTTAACAAGCGTCGCGAATTGATTGAGGCTGCACTCCTAAAGGCAGCTGGTAGTGACTTAGTACTAATGCCAGAGAGTCTGCTGGACGAAGTCACAGCATTAGTAGAGTGGCCAGCAATTTATGAGTGCCATTTTGATCAAGAGTTCTTGGAGGTACCACAAGAATGTTTGATTCTGACAATGCAGACCAATCAGAAGTATTTTGCGTTGACCGACAAACAAGGTAAATTGCGCAATCGCTTCTTAATTGTCTCCAATATTGAAACCGATCAACCAGAAGCCATTATTTCCGGCAATGAGCGTGTGGTTCGTCCACGCTTATCCGACGCACGCTTCTTCTTCCAACAAGATCAAAAGCGTCCATTGGCATCTCGCGTTGCTGACCTTGAAAAAGTGGTTTATCACAACCAACTCGGCAATCAACTAGACCGTACCCAGCGTGTGCAAGCGATTGCGATTGGCATTGCTAAGACCCTTTCTGCCGACGAAACATTAGCCAGTCGCGCTGCTGAAATTGCTAAAACTGATTTGCTAACGGACATGGTTGGCGAGTTTCCGGAACTCCAGGGCATCATGGGTCGCTACTACGCAACGCATGATGGCGAAAATGCAGAAGTAGCATCGGCTTGTAGCGAGCATTACATGCCCCGCTTTGCAGGGGACGCTTTGCCGCAAACTCAAACTGGCACAATCCTTGCGATTGCCGATAAGCTCGAGACCCTAGTAGGCATTTGGGGTGTTGGTCTTGCGCCCACTGGCGACAAAGACCCATACGCCTTACGACGTCATGCCTTAGGAATTTGTCGCCTCTTGCTAGAGAAGAATCTCAGCTTGAATCTACCCGATTTAATCGAGTTAGCTCGCAAGCAATTTCCACAAAAAGAGGTTCAAGAAAAAGCCAAAGGCGAGGATATCTACGCCTTCATCATTGACCGTCTCCGCGCTTATTTGCGCGATCAAGCGGTGGCAGGCAAGCCCTTTACCACCGAAGAGATTGATGCGGTATTAAGTCAGTCCCCCACACATCTCAACGATTTAATTGATCGTTTGACTGCCTTACGTGAATTTAATGCCCTAGCAGAAGCTGCACAGTTGGCTGCTGCCAATAAGCGCATTAGTAACATCCTGAAAAAGAATGTGACCGCTATTCCAGTGGCTTGCTCGACCAAGCTCTTGCAAGCTCCAGCTGAAATTGCACTGCATCAGGCACTGGAAAGCATCACCCCTACGCTCACATCCGCATATGAGCAACGTCAGTTTGTAGAACTTTTAAGGGCCCTGGTAGCTCTAAGCGGGCCAATTGACCAATTCTTTGCCGATGTCATGGTCATGGACCCCAATCCAGAGTTACGCGATAACCGCCTAGCCCTCCTGCAACAACTTCACCAGAAAATGAATCTCATTGCCGACCTCGGCAAATTAGCATGAGCATCAGCTCTTCTAAACTGATTATTCTCGATCGCGATGGCGTGATCAATGAAGATCGAGATGATTACGTGAAGTCGAGCGATGAATGGATTCCACTGCCGGGAAGTTTGGAAGCCATAGCGCTACTCAACCAAGCGGGCTACCAAATTGCAGTGGCGACCAATCAATCTGGATTGGCGCGCGGGTATTTCAATATCAACGATCTGCATGCAATGCATAGCAAGATGGATAAATTACTCAAGCCTTTGGGCGGTCATATCGATAGCATTTTCTTTTGTCCGCACACGGATGCTCATGCCTGTGATTGTCGTAAGCCACTACCAGGGCTGATGAAAGAAATTGCCCTGCGGTATAAAAAAAATCAGAACAACCCTCCTTTATTGGGCGTACCAATCGTAGGTGACTCATTACGTGATTTGCAGGCAGGGATTGCCCTGGGCGCAAGCCCTCATTTAGTATTGACTGGCAAAGGCAGAAAAACCTTAGAAAAAGGCAGCCTGCCAGAGGGCACGCAAATTCACGCAGACTTGATGGCTTTTGCTAACGCACTCCTCCAAGATAAGGTTTAAGCAAAAATGACTTTTATCCGCTCCACTCTTTTCGCCCTCTTTTTGCTGGTATTTACTCCCATTTGGTCGGTGCTATGCATTTTGGTTTTTCCATTCTTAAACCCTGAGAATCGCTATCGCTTTATCGGTTTCTGGAATAAGGTGGTGATCTGGATATTGCAACCGCTCTGCGGAATTCATTATGAAATTCGTGGCATGGAAAACATGATGGCCGTATTAGATCAACCGGTTGTTGTCCTCAGCAAACACCAATCCGCTTACGAAACCATCGCTTATATCGCCCTACTTCCTAAACAGCTCTGCTTTGTCTTTAAGCGAGAATTACTTTGGATCCCCTTCTTTGGATGGGCATTAGGCCTTCTCAAGATGATTCACATCAATCGGAATAGTAAAGAAACTGCTGCACTCTCCGTAGTTGGCCAAGGACGCAAGCGCCTAAGTGAAGGCAAGTGGATTTTGCTGTTTCCAGAAGGCACTAGAACGCCCACGGGATCATACAAGCCCTATAGCAAAGGTGGCGCAAGACTTGCAAGCGCGACTGAAGCGCTAGTTATCCCGATCGCACACAATGCTGGTCGATGCTGGCCAAAGAACAGCTTTCTGAAACAGCCTGGGACAGTAATTTTTTCAATCGGCCCTGCCATTGCGTCCGCCGGTAAAACGGGCGGTCAACTCCATCAAGAAGTGGAAAAATGGATTGAAGCAGAAATGCGGGTCATTGACCCCGATGCGTATAAATAATTTATACCGTTAAAGTTTTAGCCCACTCAATATAACGCTCTACCGGAATATCTTGAGCGCGGGCTTTTAGCTCTGTCTCTGATAGAGCAAGTCGATCTAAAAATACTGATAAGTTGGTGCGCAACATTTTTCTTCTTTGAGAGAAAGCTGCAGCCACTACCTTCTCTAGAGCGCGCCACTGCGCAGTATTTAAGCTGAAATCTCTTCTTGGAATCATCCGTACTACTGCTGAATTGACTTTAGGCTGTGGATCAAATGCCTCAGGAGGCACCTCTAGAACCATCTCCATGTCATAACGCGCTTGCAACATCACGGATAGCCTACTGAACTCTGAACCACCAGCCTTAGATACCATCCGCTCAACCACCTCAGCCTGCAGCATAAATACTTGCTCATCAATGAGATGGGCAGCAGAAACTAAATGAAAGAGTAATGGTGAAGAGATGTTGTAAGGCAGGTTACCGACTACCTTACATAAACCACTATTGGCTGGACGCGCCTTTGCCCACTCCAAAAAATCAAATTTCAGTGCATCACCTTCAATCACATTAAGGCCAGAAAGATTTTGCTCTTTCCAGTAGGCCACCAAATCCCGATCAATCTCGAGAAGATCTAAATGATCTAGATTACCCACCAAAGGTCTCGTGAGTGCGCCCAGGCCAGGCCCAATTTCAATCACGTGCATATTTTCACTAGGATTGATTACGGCAACAATGGAATAAATCACCCCAGAGTCTTGTAGAAAGTTTTGACCAAAACGTTTACGGGCGAGATGCTTCATGTCTTTAGATTCTCTGCGTTCTTCATATTGACTGCTAATTGATAGGCCAGCCGTAAGGCCTCTAACATGCTGCCAGAATCCGCCAGCCCTTTGCCAGCAATATTCAGCGCAGTGCCATGATCTACCGAGGTCCGAATAATAGGCAAACCGAGAGTAACGTTCACACCACCACCAAAGCTCACAAACTTGAATGGGGCTAAACCTTGATCGTGGTACATCGCGATAAATGCATCCACACCCTCTAAGGCACCAGCATCAAACATGGTGTCCCCTGGATAAGGCCCGCTCACCAGAACTCCCAAGTTCTGAGCAGCCTGAATTGCCGGAGCTATCACCTCAATCTCTTCGCGACCCAAGTAGCCCGATTCACCTGCATGCGGATTCAAGCCCGCCACTCTAATCGTGGGCTGAGTTATCCCGAACTTGGCCCGCAAATCTTGATCGACGATCTGAATCGTTTCCAGAATATGTTGGCGAGTTAAGGCATCGGGCACCTCTCTCAATGGTAGATGGGTGGTTACTAAAGCTACCCGTAGATCGCGATTTTTCTGAAGCCCTAACAAGCCTGCAGGCAAAGTCGCACATAACATCATCACTACATGTTCTTGATTGCAAAGTGTCGCAAGATATTCTGTATGACCCGTAAACAGCGAATCGCCTGAAATAACCCCATCATTAATGACGCTTTTTTGCAAAGGGGCGGTCACCATGGCATCAAAGCGTCCGTCAAGACATCCCTTGCTTGCAACATCGAGGATATTCAAAACATATTGCGCATTAGCCGGATTTAACTGCCCAGCTAACACCGGTACTGAAGCTGAAATTGACTCGATTTTCAGGCGAGTAGTTAACTCGGGAGGAATATCAGACGCTAAAAATAAGCTGGGATCACCAAGCAGCGTGATGGTAGCCGCAGACTGCTCTTTTAAAAAAGCAAGCGCAGCTGCGATAGAAACCTCTGGGCCAATACCTGCCGGCTCTCCAGAGCAGATGACCAGATTAACGAGGGCTGGATGCTGGATCATCTGCATTAATGATCTTGACCGTAGCGGTATCGCGTAGTTCGCGCAACCAATCCTGATAAGCCTGCTCAAACTTCCGCTCACGAATCGCCGCACGGGCAAACTGACGTTGTTTTTCAATGGTCAACTGGGCCTCACGACGCTCCAGCACCTGAATTAAATGCCAGCCGAACTCAGTTTTTACTGGATTACTGACTTCACCAATTTGCAGGCGATTCATTGCCTGCTCGAACTCGGGAACTAAATCGCCAGGCCCCATCCACCCCAGATTCCCACCATTAGGAGCGGATCCATCTTCAGAATATTTTTTAGCCAACTCACCAAAATCAGCAGTCTTAGCGCGAACCTGATCACGATAGCCTGAGAGACGCCTTTCAGCATCTTGATCAGTCAGTCCTGCGCGACTACGCAACAAAATATGGCGAGCTAAAGTTTGCGTCACCATAATGTTTTGCGGAGTGGATGGCGCGCTTTCTTGAGGTGCGGCCTGTTGCTGCTCGGGAGTGCTAGCCACTAGCGCACGACGATCCAGAACCTTTAAAACGTGATAACCAGCCGGACTCTTAACGACCGCGTTGGCAACCTGGCCACCACCCGTATTTCTTACGGCTTCATAAAATAATTGAGGCAAGCGATCAGGGGTCCGATAACCCAACTCTTGAAACTTAATTTTTGGATTATCTTTCGCGGCCATTGCACCAAGCTGCAAGAAATCTACATCGCCATGCGCTTCCCGCAATAGTGACTCCGCTTTTTTCTTTGCCTCAGCCTGAGCGCCGGCACCTGCGGCTGCATCAGCCGGAATAAAAATCTGCGCCACATCTATTTCTTCTGGAGCGCCTTTTGCAGCAGGCGTAGAACGGACTAGGGCCCCACCAGATACCGCACGATTTCGATCGGCAATGAAATTATCAATTTCCGCATCAGAAATCTTCACCTTACCTTCAACCTCACGCTCACGGTAGCGACTTATAACTACATCGTCACGCAACATTTGACGATAACGCTCATAGCTGCTACCGGTAGCTTCAATCTTTACCTTCAACTCGGCTAGCGTTAACTTATTCTTAGCCGCGATATCAGCAATAATCTTATCGAGCTCTTTATTGGTAACCACAACACCCTCTTGTTCAGCATTTTGCAGCTGAATTTTTTCGATGATGAGACGTTCAAGAACTGTCTTACGTAAAGTGGCTGCATCAGGCAGTTTCGTTCCCTGCTTTTGTAGAGCAGCAATACGATCATCAATTTCTTTGCGAGTCACGAAACTCGTATTGACCACTGCAGCAACACCGTCAATATTACGAATTTTGCTATCTGTGGAAGTTTTTGAGCTATCTTGCGCAAAAACACATTGAGACAGTAAGGCAGCACCAGCCAATATCGTGGCTGCAAGAGCTTGAATAAATCGATTCCTACGCATCATTGATAGTTCTCATATATTGAAGGTGGTATAGGCTTGGAGGTAGGCATATATCCAGGAACATTAAGCTTCATGATATCAACTGGATTGCTTCCTGCGCTACCAAAGCCCCTAAATTCTATTTGGAATAAAACTTGGGTGGTGGTTATTTGGGAGGTATTCACCATTTGAGAATAAGCCGCACGCAAGGTCCAACAATCTCGCATCCACTCTAGGGCCGCCAGCGTATTCAATGTTTTGGTGCTTAATGCGTCGTAACCCCAGCGACCCAAAACAGAAACTTCGCGAGTCAAAGGCCACTGACCGGAGATGTTGTATTGGTCGGTAGTCGTAGCTGCGGGGACAAAAGGCTGATTGTTTTGAATGGATGCTTGCGTAGGAGGTGTCCAGACGTTGCGATAGCCAAAGTTCAAACTCCTTCCAGGTGTTGGGCGCCAACTACCACCAACTGTTGTTTGAACCAAGCGATCTAACTGAGTGTTGTACTGCCCAAACATATCCGCACTAAAGTTGCCAAGTAAACGAACCGAAGCAGAGCCCAGGGTATCCGAATAAGTGGTGGGATTGGCGATAGTGCCATTGAGGCCAACCTTTTGCCCTGTGAAGGACTGGCGCTGAGCCAGGGTCACACTGGCACGCTCAGCACCTGTACTTGCCTCAATCATGCGACTAGTCAAACCACCGGTTAATTTATTGTTATCAGCAACGCGGTCGTTACCGATGAAGGTGTTCTCACTAAAGATTTGGGTTACACCGAATCCTGCATCTGCCGTATCAAATAATGGCGTCTGAGCCTGACTTTGAAAGGGCGTATACACATAGAACGCTCGAGGCTCCATAGTCAGCAACATATCTCGCCCAAAGAAACCCTTTAATTCACTAGCCTCTCTTTCTAGTGCTAAGCCTGAATCTAGACTGAAAGTGGGGATCGTAAAGCCTTGGGCCACTGGCGCTCCCACTGAGTTAAACGGTGTGGCGTTATAAGTGTTCGACTGAAAACTGACCTTCGGAGTGATGTAGTACCCAGGTGTGATTTGAGGTAAAGCCATTGCACCTTTGATCACCGTTCGGTCCGCCTGGCTATATATGCCTGGGGCGGTTGCCGCTATGTTTCCGCCAATGTTGTAAGCAAAACGGGTGTAATCCGTTGAAAACGTCGTCACGGGGCCCGAAGGCAGCTCGACATACTTGCCACCAGCATCAGCAACGGTAGGGGTTAATCGGTTGTTATAGGTGGCCGTGATGTTTGGCAAAATATTGTAAGGAGACTGTACGGTCACCGTTGGATCAGGCTGCAGGGTCTGAAAGGTCATCGCCCTTGCAGAAACATTCCAATTGCTCAAGCTTCCGGTCAAATTCTTGGTAGTACCGACCTCTTGGCGGAACTGACTTGTAACCGCACCAGCCATACTTTGAGAAAAGTCAGTAGGGTATAAGTTATCTGAAACCCGGGCCATATTGGCATAACCCGTCCACGCACCAGCAATGGGGATGCCACCCATTCCCAATAAATCACCGCTGAAGTTTTGCCTTTGCTGCCAGTCATAGCGCCAACGATCAGTACCAGTCTTCCGGTCATAAGGAAGATAGTCTCCGCCTAGGCTACCGGCATATTGTTGATCCAAGAATTGGTATTTAGCGCCCAACTGAACGCCGCGTTGACCCATCACTCGAGGCAACAACAACAAATCTCGGTTCGGGGCGATGTTGACGTAATACGGCTGGGTTACATCAATACCATTATTGGAGTTGTAACCAGCCACTGGCGCCAATATTCCTGAGCGGCGTTGATTCGAGGTTGGCGCAGTGAAGTACGGTACATAAGCAATTGGGATATCGAAGAATCGCATGACTCCATTCGTGCCCACCATTTCTTTTTGCTCGTTATCAATCTCGAGCGTGCTCGCCGTGAAATACCAATCTAAGTTTTCCGGAGTGCAGGTGGTGTAGGTTGCTTTATCAAACACAAACACATCAGAGGTTTCAATCGTTAACTTATTTGCATTACCGCTAGCGCGATTATCGCGAAGCTCATAATTTGGGGCGTCCATCTCACCTTCACGCGCATCTACTTTGAAACGCGCCTTAGGCCCTTTGAAACTCGCATTCCCTTTTGAGAATTCTGTATTACCCGTTAACTCCGCTACATCGGAATCGGGATCGTATTTAATTTCATCCGCCTTCATAACTGCGCCATTGCGTCGAATTTGCGCGCGGCCTTTTAAACGCATTTCTCGATCAACCACTCCATCAATAGAATCACTGGAGGTAAAGGTCAATGCTTTGCCATCCTCAATTGGCTTGCCAACGCGCAACTGATCATCCAATTTCAGAATGGTGACCTCTCCACGATCCGGGATCAAAACTGAATTCGCGGAGCCACCTAAGGACTGTGCGGAAGGGGGTAAAGGAGCGGGGGCTTGAGCCGCCGCAAGAAAAGCAAATTGCGACAATGCAACCCCCATCACTACGCGCAGGGTGCTAGTTAAAAAAAGAGGGGCGCAAAGGCCGGCGCGACGGCGATAATGACTCATAGATCCAGACCCGCCTTATTATACGAATCGACCATGACCGACTCTCGCTTAGACACCCTCCGCAACTGGCTAAAAGGCCTTAAACCTAGCTGGCAATTAGATCTCCCCACTTTGACTCCCGCCTCGGCAGATGCCAGCTTTCGGCGGTATTTCCGGATTGAGTCCAAAAACCCCGATTTTCCGACCTTGATCGTGATGGATGCTCCTCCCCAGCATGAGCCCTTAGATGCCTTTTTGAAGGTCGATTTATTGCTCGAAAATGCCGGTTTAAATGTGCCTAGAATTTTAGAAAAGAACGTTGTAGATGGCTTTCTTTTGCTCAACGATTTAGGCAATAAAACCTACCTTGCAGAATTGAATAACGAAACGGCAGATCATCTTTATCAAGATGCCACGCATGCTTTAGTGCAAATGCAATTGGCAAGCAAGCCGGATGTCTTGCCAAACTATGACGACGCATTGCTGCAACGTGAATTGGATTTATTTCCTGAGTGGTATTTAAAAAAACACCTACAAATTGAATTAACGCAAGTTCAAGATTCTCAAATCAAGCAAGCGTTTGCGTTGATTATTCAAAACAATGTAGCGCAAGAAAAAGTCTATGTTCACCGTGATTACCATTCAAGAAATTTAATGGTGACTGAAAAAAATAATCCGGGAGTAATCGATTTCCAGGATGCGGTGTACGGCCCCATTACTTACGACGCCTCCTCTCTTTGGCGCGATGCATATATTGCCTGGCCCGAAGAACGCGTCATTGATTGGGTGATTAAATTTTGGGAGGCTGGTCGTAAAAATGGCTTACCAATGCCTCATGATTTTGGTCAGTTCTATCGTGACTTTGAGTGGATGGGCTTACAACGCCACCTCAAAGTCTTGGGTATCTTTGCAAGACTCCATCATCGTGATGGCAAGGATGGTTACCTCAAAGACATTCCATTGGTACTCCAGTATGCAATTGCCACTGCCAATCGTTACATCGAACTAAAGCCACTTGCACGCATTCTGGAATCGACTCGCCCTATAAGCGAATAACCAATAGATCATCATGAGGAAGAGCGCCCTGATTCCCTGTTTTTTACTTGCTGCTGGCAGGGGTGAACGGATGCGACCCTTAACCGATGTGCTGCCAAAACCATTACTCACCATCAAAAATAAATCCTTGCTAGCCTGGCATTTGGAAGCATTAAGCAAGGCAGGCATTCAGGATGTAGTGATTAACCATGCCTGGCTGGGTCGGAAAATCGAAGCAGCTTTAGGTAATGGCAGTCAATTTAGCCTCAACATTACCTACTCCCCAGAAGCCAGCGCCCTAGAAACGGCCGGAGGCATTCGTAAAGCACTTCCCTTATTGAGTCCAAGCGACTATTTCTTGGTCATCAATGGTGATGTCTTTAGCCCCCATTTGCCGATTAAGCAGCTTTTAGACGAGGTTTCTCAGTTGCGGGGCTTGGAAAAACAGCCTTTGGCGCACTTATTAATGGTCCCAAATCCCACTCAACATCCTGATGGGGACTTTTATCTACTGGGCTCCCAAGTGTCAGATAGTCCCTTGGATGGCGCTGAAAAGCTCACCTTTTCCGGAATTGGGCTCTATCACCGTGACCTATTTAAAGATCTAGAGCTAGGTATACCCTCTAAATTAGCCCCCCTCCTCAGAAAGGCCATGGAGGAAAATAGAGTCACCGGTGAAAAATATTCCGGGTCATGGCACGATGTAGGTACACCCCAACGATTACAAGAGCTCAACGCAGCGAATGAATAAATCCAATATTTACCAACAACGCCGAATTGAACTAGCAAAACTGATCTGCGCTAAAACTGGTGGCGGCATTGCCATCATTACTACGGCGCCTGAAACTGCCCGCAATCGGGATAGCGAATTCCCCTATCGTCACGATAGTGATTTTTTCTACCTCACTGGCTTTGAGGAGCCAGGGGCAACATTGGTTCTGAAAATCGCAGGATCAAGCTCACAACCCCAACTGGAGTCCCATCTTTTCTGCCGACCTAAAGATGCAGAGCGCGAGATTTGGGATGGCATTCGTTTGGGACCTGATGCCGCACCTGCGATCTTGGGCGTGGAATACGCCCATAGCAATCACGAACTTGATGGCAAGCTCAGTGAATTACTGGCCGATCAAGATGCTGTCTATATTCGCCTCGCGGAGAGCGCAGAAACCGATCGTCGCTTACGTCACTGGATGAAACAAGTACGGCAACAATCTCGCTCAGGCATTAATCCGCCTTCTGAGTTTCACGATGTTGAAAGCTTCATTCATGAAATGCGTTTATTTAAGGATGCACATGAAATTGACATCATGCGACGTGCCGCGGCAATTTCTGCGCGCGCCCATATCCGTGCCATGCAAATATGCAAACCAGGGATGCGTGAATACCATCTTGAAGCAGAATTACTCCATGAGTTCCGTCATAGCGGGGCGCAAAGTGTTGCTTACAATAGCATTGTTGCTGGCGGCGCAAACTCTTGCATCCTTCATTACCGCGCTGGCAATACCGAACTCCGCAGCGGTGAGCTTTGCTTGATAGATGCCGCCTGCGAACTAGATGGCTATGCATCGGATATCACGCGTACTTTCCCAGTCAATGGAAAATTTTCGGGTCCACAGCGTGCGTTGTATGACATCACGCTAGCCTCGCAAGAAGCGGCGATTGCAGCAACCAAACCTGGCAATACATTCATGCAGCCGCATGAAGCGGCTTTAAAAGTATTGGCTCAAGGCCTATTGGATGAAAAACTCCTCAAGCTACCTGAATTAGGTTCGCTGGATAACGCCATCGAAACTGGTGCCTATCGTCGTTTTTATATGCACCGTACCTCGCATTGGCTGGGCATGGATGTGCATGACGTCGGCTCCTATCGTGAACCTCTGGGCACAGCAAAAGATGTCTTAGAAGAAAAGCCATGGCGCATATTGAAGTCTGGCATGGTTCTTACCATCGAGCCGGGCTTATATGTTCGACCAGCAGATGATGTTGATGAGCGCTTCTGGAATATCGGCATCCGCATTGAAGATGATGCGGTAGTCAATGATTCAGGCTGTGAATTGATTTCTCGGGGCGTGCCAGTCAAGGCCGATGAAATCGAAGCGCTGATGAAAAACAATTAATACCCATACGAGCATCAGAGAACATATTGCAAAAAATGAAAGTAAGTAGTTACGACATTTTGATTCAAGGGGGTGGGCCCGTTGGTTTGGCTTGTGCTGCTTGGTGCTTATGTAGATTTCCGGAGGCAAACATCGCACTGCTTGATCGCAATCCCGTGGATGATTCAGACTTAGCTACAGCCGACACTAGAGGTATTGCCTTATCTCACGGCAGTAAATTGCTCCTCGATACCATTCATGCCTGGCCCGCTGAATACGCTGACATTCATCGCGTACATGTCTCGCAAACAGGTCGCTTTGGTCGTGCACTCATGACTCGTGAAGAGCTAAAGCAAGATGCGCTAGGTCACATCATTCGCTACAGCGATATTCATCTCGCGCTACGTAAAGCCTTAAGAGCAATTCAGAAGAATAGCCCTCACTTTGTTTGGAAACATCTTGATGCCAACTCCGACATTGAAAATATTCAAGCCAAGTGTGTAGTTCATGCTGAGGGTGGTTTATTTAAAACTCAGGATTGGGTAGAGTCTGGCCGAGACTATGAGCAATCTGCTTTGGTTGGCTTGGTTGAAGTTGAGAATGCAGCACCCCATCAAGCGTGGGAGCGTTTTACCTCTGAAGGTCCATTGGCGGTTTTACCAAGTCACCATGGTCCGAACATTCTGAATCTGGTTTGGTGTGGAGCTCCAAGCTCCTCACAAGCGCGCCTCGCTTTAAGTGATGCTGAATTTCTGAAAAGTTTGCAAGCTGAGTTTGGTTCGCGCATTGGCCGGTTTCTAAAAATACAAGATCGCCGCCTCTATGAACTTGGACTCAATTACCGCAAAGCCATTACTCAGGGCAACGAAGTCTGGATTGGTAATGCCGCTCAAGCCTTGCATCCCGTTGCGGGGCAAGGTCTCAATCTAGGATTGAGAGATGCCTACCTCCTCTCAGAAAAACTCAGCGCACTTTTTTCTAAATCAGAAAATCAAAAAACTGCTGTAGCCATTGAAAAGACTTTGGAAGATTACGCACTCAGCCGCAAAGCAGATCGCACTGCCACTATCGGTCTGACAGACTTTATGGCAAGAATCTTCACCTCTCATTTGCTTCCCATTGTGATTGGGCGAGGATTGGCTTTATCAGCCCTCCAGTGGCTTCCTCCAGTTAAAACAGCCTTAGCTCGCCAAATGATGTTTGGTAGGCGCTAAGAGCCTGAAATAGCCTCTTAAATACAAGCCTTCTCCGTTTGACTTCGCTGAAAGAATATGCCTAAAAAATAGGCATATTTAGTCGCGATTGTGCTAAAGTGACAGCCTTTCCCCAACACTAAAAGCCCTCTCAAAGCCGCCCAATAGAAATGAAGATTGGTTCACACCTTCTCGCAAATAGACTATTTGTTGCCCCGATGGCTGGAGTAACTGATCGCCCTTTTCGACAGCTTTGCAAAAAGCTAGGGGCTGGCTATGCAGTGTCTGAAATGATTGCCTCCAATGCATTGCTATGGAAAAGCGAAAAAACTCAGCGTCGCGCCAATCACCAAGGTGAATTTAAGCCGATTGCCGTCCAAATTGCAGGGGCCGACCCCAGAATGATGGCAGCGGCAGCCAAGCTGAATGTGGATCACGGCGCGCAGATCATCGACATCAATATGGGCTGCCCTGCGAAGAAGGTCTGTAATGTTGCGGCTGGCTCGGCGTTATTAAGAGATGAGCCTTTGGTGCAGCAAATACTAGAGGCCGTAGTTCAGGCAGTAGGCGTAGGCCCTGATGCGGTACCAGTGACCTTAAAGATTCGGACAGGCTGGGATCGCGAACATAAAAATGCGATTGATATAGCCCGCCTCGCAGAAAAATCGGGCATCTCGATGCTGACTGTTCACGGTCGCACGAGAGCAGATTTGTATCACGGCGAGGCTGAGTACGAAACGATTACTGCCGTCAAAAACAGTGTTGCCATTCCCGTTGTAGCCAATGGCGACATCACCACTCCAGAAAAAGCAGCTTTTGTTTTGCAAGAGACCGGCGCCGATGCCATCATGATTGGTCGCGCCGCTCAGGGGCGCCCATGGATTTTCCGTGAGATTAATCATTTTCTGGAAACAGGCGATAAATTACCCACACCACAGATTAATGAAATTCAGGACATCATGAATGGCCACCTCATTGACCACTATGAGTTCTATGGCGAATACATTGGCCTGCGTACGGCACGTAAACATATCGGCTGGTACTGCAAAGGACTGCGGGACTCCCATGCCTTCCGCCAAAGAATGAATACCGCTGATGATTGCAAGACACAGTTACAAATGGTCAATGACTTTTTTGATGAAATGAAATCCCATTCAGATCGTTTGTTATTTTTAGAAGCAGCCTAAATTTCCATTTTGTGAATTTATTTATCCATGACCAATAAGCACCCCATCACCGAATGCATTGAGACCCAGCTACAACGCTACCTGGAAGACCTCAAAGGAACGCCGCCCTCAGACTTGTATCAAATGGTTCTAGCGGTAGTAGAAAAGCCGATGCTGGAGTTAGTCATGCAGCACGCCAAACAGAATCAATCCTTGGCCGCTCAATACCTGGGCATTAACCGTAATACGCTACATAAGAAACTAGTTGAACATCAGCTTCTGAAATAAGTCACCCCGCTATTCCTACGCCATTTACTCTTAACCTTCTTTTATCACTCTCAAATCTCATATGATCCGTACAGCCCTGCTCTCCGTCTCCGATAAAAATGGCATCCTGCCTTTTGCTAAAGCCCTACATGAGCAAGGCATCAAGCTCATCTCCACTGGCGGCACAGCAAAGCTCTTGGCTGAAAACCACTTACCAGTAGTGGAAGTATCCTCGCTGACTAAATTCCCAGAGATGCTAGATGGCCGCGTCAAAACATTGCATCCAATGGTGCATGGTGGCTTATTGGCTCGTAGAGACTTTCCGGAACATATGGCTGCATTAAAAGAGCATGGCATCGATACGATTGACATGCTCGTCATTAATCTCTATCCATTCAATGAGACAGTAGCTAAAGCAGATTGCTCATTTGAAGATGCGGTTGAGAATATTGATATTGGTGGCCCAGCCATGTTGCGCGCTGCTGCCAAGAACCATCAAGACGTCACTGTGTTGATCTCCCCGGAAGATTACGCGCCCGTATTGGAGGAAATGAAGGCCAATCAGAACGTAGTTTCTTATAAGACCAATTTAGGTCTCGCTAAAAAAGTATTCGCACATACCGCTCAATACGATGGTGCCATTGCTAATTACCTATCCGCACTAGGCGATGATTTAAATCACAAAACACGCTCTGCTTATCCAGAAACCCTGCACCTTGCCTTTGAGAAAGTGCAAGAGATGCGTTACGGTGAGAACCCACATCAATCAGCCGCCTTCTATAAGGATGTTTATCCGATCGATGGTGCGCTTGCCAATTACAAACAATTACAAGGTAAAGAACTTTCTTATAACAACATCGCCGATGCTGATTCAGCATGGGAATGTGTAAAGAGTTTCACTGGCAATGTGGGTGGTGCAGCAGCGTGCGTGATCATCAAACATGCCAACCCTTGCGGTGTTGCTGTTGGCGCTAATGCGCTTGAGGCTTACCAAAAAGCCTTTAAAACAGATCCAAGCTCCGCCTTCGGTGGAATCATTGCTTTTAATGTACCTTGCGATGGCGCAGCTGCTGAAGCGATTTCGAAACAGTTTGTGGAGGTGCTAATTGCACCCAGCTTTAGCGCTGAAGCAAAAGCCATTTTTGCCGCCAAACAAAATGTGCGTTTATTGGAAATTCCACTCGGCACTGCATTCAATACCTTTGATTTCAAACGCGTAGGTGGCGGCCTACTAGTTCAGTCTCCCGATGCGAAAAACGTGCTTGAAAGCGAAATGCGGGTTGTGAGCAAGCGCCTCCCCACTCCAAGTGAGATGAATGACATGATGTTTGCATGGAGAGTAGCTAAATTTGTGAAGTCCAATGCTATTGTGTATTGCGCTAACGGCATGACCCTCGGTATCGGTGCCGGCCAAATGAGCCGCGTAGACTCTGCACGCATGGCAAGCATTAAGGCTGAGAATGCAGGCTTAAGTCTCAAAGGCTCCGCCGTAGCGAGTGATGCCTTTTTCCCATTCCGCGATGGCTTGGATGTTGTCGTCAATGGTGGTGCGAGTTGCGCCATTCAGCCAGGCGGGAGCATGCGTGATGATGAAATTATTGCAGCAGCCGATGAACATGGCATTGCCATGATCTTTACCGGCACACGTCACTTTCGTCATTAAGTTGCAATAAGCAAAAATAAAAAAGTACAAATGCGCTGGATAGGAATCGACCCGGGTCTACGAACCACTGGCTTTGGTGTCATTGATGTTGATGGCCAAAAACTAACTTATGTAGCCTCTGGGACGATTGAAAGCGGTGACCCAGCTAAAGGTCTCCCCGAAAGATTGGGGATCTTGTATACGGGCATTAAGGAAGTATTAGAGACTTACCATCCAGAGCAAGCTGCAATTGAAGAGGTATTCCTCAATGTGAATCCGCGCTCCACTCTGATGCTAGGCCAAGCTCGGGGCGCAGTGATTGCCGCTCTAGTCTCTGAAAAACTTTCTGTAGCCGAATACAGTGCCCTGAGAGTCAAACAATCGATCGTTGGTACTGGCCGAGCCACCAAGCCTCAAGTTCAGGAAATGGTGAAACGCTTACTTCGATTGAATCGAGCCCCAGGAACCGATGCCTCTGATGCCTTGGGTGTAGCTATCTGCGCAGCCCACCACGCGCAAATCCCAAAAGCAATTACCGCCGCTCTTGCGTCTAAGAAGCGCAGCAAATAACAGCACCCAAACAGGTTAAGATCTTTATATGATTGGTCGCATTCAAGGAATCCTCGTTTCAGTTCACCCTCCCCGCCTTTTGGTTGATTGCCAAGGCGTTGGCTATGAGATTGATGTGCCAATGAGCACCCTGTATCAATTGCCCGAAACCAATCAAAAAATTACACTCCTAACGCACTTTCAAGTGCGTGAAGATGCCCAGCAACTCTTTGGCTTTGCCACCGAGACCGAGCGTGAGGCATTTAGAGCACTCATCAAGATCAGCGGGGTTGGTTCTCGAACTGCTCTGGCTGTTCTTTCTGGGATGAGCGTCAATGAGTTAGCTCAAGCCATTGCCATGCAAGAAGCGGGTCGCCTCACTCAGGTTCCCGGCATTGGTAAAAAGACTGCTGAGCGCCTCTGCCTTGAACTCAAAGGAAAGTTAGCCCCTGACCTAGGAATCGCGCTTGGAGGAAAATCCCAAGCAGTTGAAGCGAGTAGTGAAATTCTGCAGGCACTGCTGGCTCTCGGATATTCAGAAAAAGAGGCTCATCTAGCGCTTAAACAAATCCCACCTGACAGCACTGTCTCTGACGGCATTCGGATGGGCTTGAAATACCTCTCGAAGCCTTAATCACTCAGCACTGCTGACCCAAACACCACTACACTTGCAAGATGGCAATACATACTGAAGACCTGAGCTCTATTCCTGAAGATTTACCGGAAGGTACTGATCGCATTGTGAGTGGTGCAGCAGGCAATTCTGAAGCCGTCTTCGAGAGAGCGTTACGCCCAAAACAGCTAGATGAGTATGTGGGACAAACCAAAGCCCGCGCCCAATTAGAGATTTTTATTAGCGCTACTAGAGCGCGCCAAGAAGCGCTTGATCACGTTCTCTTATTTGGCCCTCCAGGTCTTGGGAAAACCACGCTAGCCCACATCATTGCCCGAGAGCTCGGCGTGAACTTACGCCAAACCAGCGGCCCTGTTTTAGATAGGCCTGGTGACCTCGCTGCATTACTTACGAACCTAGAAGAAAACGATGTGCTATTCATCGACGAGATTCATCGTCTTTCGCCAGTAGTAGAAGAGATTCTGTATCCAGCGCTTGAAGACTACAGCCTAGACATCATTATTGGTGAAGGCCCCGCAGCTCGTAGCGTCAAGATTGATCTCAAACCTTTCACCTTAATTGGCGCAACTACGCGCGCCGGCATGCTAACCAATCCACTGCGCGATCGTTTTGGCATTGTGGCAAGACTGGAGTTCTACACCACTGAAGAGCTCACCAAAATTATTACTCGCTCGGCCAGTCTACTGAAAGCAGCCATAGACCCAGAGGGCTCAGTAGAGATCGCCAAACGCGCTCGCGGAACCCCACGAATTGCGAACCGCTTACTGCGTCGTGTGCGTGACTACGCCGAAGTCAAAGGCACTGGCACGATTACTAAAGCAATGGCTGATGCCGCACTCAAAATGCTTGATGTCGATCCAAGTGGCTTTGATGTGATGGATAGAAAATTACTCGAAGCTATCCTGCATAAGTTTGATGGCGGACCCGTTGGTATTGATAACTTGGCTGCGGCGATTGGTGAGGAACGCGACACCATTGAAGATGTCCTGGAGCCTTACTTAATTCAGCAGGGCTACCTACAAAGAACTTCTCGTGGCAGAGTGGCAACACGGCAGGCTTATGAGCATTTTGGTCTTACGCCACCAAGCAGTATTCATCACTCTGACTCCTGAGATCTAAGAAATTAAAAAACCCGCAATGGCGAGTTTTTTAACGATCTCAATTTCTGTAAATATTTAGAAGAGCTTATTGATAGTTAATCCAACAGTTTGAATAGATGCCGTACCAGTACTACTTCCAATCAATGAGCCTTTATAGCTTGTTGTTGTGCCTGGATTATCAAAAGTGGAATAATAATTTGAGGTTTTATTTTGTGTCATTGCATAGGTATAGCTAAAGTCCAAGAACCAAGCTTTATCTAAGAAGTAGGTACCACCAAGCATCGCTGCCCCACCATAGACCCACTGTGTAGCCGAAAAGTTTTGTGGAGTTCCAGATACATCTGTTCTCACCCCATTAAGATCAGCAAAGCCAATCAAGTTATTAATCTTTGTATTGGCTTGAGATAGTGTTGGGCCAACGCCAAAATAAATAGTACTTCTATCAAATGACTGACCAAAATAAGGAATCAAAGAGATTTGATTCTTAATAGTTTTTTGATAAGAAGCTGCAACCGCATTACCCGTAAACGAAGCCCCACTTGGGTATGTGCCATATTGAGGGATCAGGATACGATTTGTAGTGGCACTTGAGCCCCCCATATAGCTATATGAGAATTTTGCCCCCCATAAATAACTTGAATCCTGAAATTTTTGGAAGTACCCAGCTTGAATGGCGGGTGCAATTGAATTGCTATTGCCCATACTGATGTCAACGGGTGGGCCACCAGCTGTACCAGTAGACATGCTGCCAGTGGACATATTAGTAGCCGTTGAGATTCCTGTTGCCTGAAGCCTTTGCCCATTAAATTGAGTGGAATTCGCCCCAAAACCAAGGCCAACATATGCACCAGAATTTGGTACGAATGAGGTTGTCACTTGCTCTGCATTGGCTAGAGAGGTGCAGCAGGCGATGGACGCAAAGAGATATGCTAAAACAGCAGTTTTGTTCATTATTGGTAAGGACCGAGATATAAATTGGATATAAGTTACTAGCCCTAAGGCTAATGTGAGGGAGAATTATTGCAGAAAATTATTGATGAAGCAGTGATTTATTGATCTCTCATTTCTAGAGTCAATAATCTGTGTGGTACACACTGCTATAAATTAGCGTTAGTCCAATACTACCTTCGCAAACTTACGCTTACCCACTTGCACCACATAAGTTCCCGCTTCAACTTTCAATTGCTTATCGGTAACTGTGATGCCATCAATCTTCACACCGTTTTGCTCAATATTGCGATTGGCTTCCGATGTTGAAGGTGCTAGTCCTGCAGCCTTTAGAAGGTTGGAGATTGCCATGGGGACGCCAGTGAGATTGACTTCTGGAATATCGTCAGGCACACCACCTTTAGCGCGGTGATTAAAGTCTTCAAGCGCTTTTTCTGCAGCAGCCTGCGAATGAAAACGGGCCACAATCTCTTGACCCAAAAGCACTTTGCAATCTCGTGGATTACGACCAGCAGCAACTTCTTGCTTCATTAAATCAATCTCAGTCATTGGGCGAAATGACAACAATGTGAAGTAATCCCACATCAAGTCATCAGAGATGCTCATCAACTTGCCAAACATTTCACTAGCAGGCTCACTGATGCCAATGTAATTACCTTTGGACTTACTCATCTTGTCATTGCCATCCAAACCAACGAGGAGTGGCATTGTCAAAATACATTGTGGCTCTTGCCCATATTCACGTTGAAGCTCGCGACCAACCAAGAGGTTAAATTTCTGGTCGGTGCCACCAAGCTCTAGATCACTTTTCAACGCTACTGAGTCATAACCCTGCATCAAGGGATATAAAAACTCATGCACTGAAATTGGAACTCCACTACGGTAGCGCTTTGTAAAATCATCACGCTCAAGCATCTGCGCTACGGTGTATCTGGCGGCCAGCTGAATCATGCCGCGCGCACCCAAAGGGTCGCACCATTCGCTGTTATAACGAACTTCTGTTTTAGCTGGATCCAGCACCATACTCGCTTGGCGATAGTAGGTCTGTGCATTGACAGCAATTTCTTCAGCAGTTAATGGCGGTCGAGTGACATTGCGCCCAGAGGGATCGCCAATCATGCTGGTGAAGTCGCCGATCAAGAAAATGACCGTATGGCCTAAATCTTGTAATTGACGCAACTTATTCAAAACAACTGTATGGCCCAAATGGATATCAGGCGCAGTAGGATCTAAACCCAACTTAATCCGCAACGGAACACCTGTAGCCTGGCTTCTTGCCAACTTTTGAATCCAATCTGCTTCAACCAATAGCTCGTCACAGCCCCGCTTGGTGACTTCAAGGGCCGCAAAAACTTCAGGGGTCAGTGGATGTTTTGGTTCTGGTTTAGCCGTCATGCTGATTGGGTTAACTTGCCTACTTCCGTAGTCGGTTAAATTAGTAGTTAAATTGCTAAAACATAATTGTCGCATTCCTGAGAACAACCGCATGAATATGCTCCACCCTCGCTATATTGGCCTGATGTCTGGCACCAGCTTAGACGGAATAGATGCCGTACTCGCAGGGCTAGCCCCCAATGGGGGTGTGACCCTCATAGAGGCGGTCAGCATTGCATTTACGCCTGCATTACGGAAAGCCCTCCTAGAGCTTCAGAGTCCAGGTCATAATGAGATCCACCGCGAAAATCAAGCGGCTAATGCCTTAGCCTTGGCCTATGCGGATGCCGTGAAGGCTTTGCTATCAAAGACCAATCTCACGCCTGCCGATATCAGCGCGATTGGCGCACATGGGCAGACTATTCGCCACCAAGCCGATCTTTCCGGTCATCTTGCTTATACCCACCAAACCCTCAATCCTGCCTTTTTAGCCGAATTAACCGGAATTGACGTGATTGCAGACTTTAGAAGTCGCGATATGGCCGCAGGTGGCCATGGTGCACCGCTTGTACCCGCCTTTCATGCACAACAATTCGCTTCAGATAAAAACATCGCCGTACTCAATCTAGGCGGCATTGCAAACCTCACTCTTCTCCCAAAATCTGGAGAAGTAAAAGGATTTGATTGCGGCCCCGGCAATATGTTGATGGATGCCTGGATTGCGGATCAGCAAGGCCATACCTTTGATGAGAATGGCATGTGGGCATCTCAGGGTGAGGTCAATCAAGCGCTTCTATCAAGAATGCTAGCCGATCCATTCTTTTCAAAAGCACCACCGAAGAGCACTGGTCGCGATGACTTTCATCTCGATTGGCTGCAAAAATATATTGGCTCTGACAATATCAATGCGGAAGATGTGCAGGCCAGCCTATTACGACTGACGGCTCACTCAGCCTTGCAGGCCTTAGAGCGCTATGCTCCACAAACCCAAGCATTAGTTATCTGCGGTGGCGGCGCACGCAATACAGCGCTATTAAATACATTCAAGACCAGTGCAAAAAATGTATTTAAGAATGCATTAGAGATCGTGACAAGTGATGCCCTAGGCATTGACCCGCAACTAGTGGAAGGGCTCGCTTTTGCATGGCTTGCTTGGGCCCATAAAGAAAAACGGCCAGCAAATTTGCCGGCCGTTACGGGAGCGAAGGGTCCTAGAATTCTAGGCGCTTGCTATCCCGCTTAGCTTCTTAATACCTTAAGCGGAGAAAGAAGATCCGCAACCACAAGTAGTCTGGGCATTCGGATTCTTGATCACAAACTGTGAACCATTGATATCTTCTTTGTAATCAATCTCAGCACCAACTAAGTATTGGAAGCTCATAGAATCAACCAATAAAGTGACTCCATTCTTTTCAAACAAAGTGTCATCTTCATTTACGGCATCATCAAAAGTGAAGCCATATTGAAATCCTGAACAACCGCCACCTTGAACAAAGACGCGCAGTTTTAATTCAGGATTACCCTCCTCAGCAATCAAGTCAGCTACTTTTGCAGCAGCACTATCTGTAAACACCAATGGAGTTGGTGGCTCAGCTAAGTCTTGTGCAGGTTGTGCGGCTAATTCGGTCATGATTTACTCCCAATTCAAAAGGCAATGTCCTATTTTAGGCTTTTAATGCCCAGATTGCTGAAGGGTCTTTCACCCTTCAAGCTCGATTACGGGGATACAGCAATTTGCGTTAATCCAGTGGTCTCAGGCAAGCCAAACATGAGGTTCATGCACTGCACGCCCTGGCCCGAGGCACCCTTCACTAAATTATCCTCAACCACCAAAATGACTAAAGTATCACCGCCGCCTGGACGATGAATGGCGATCCGCAGGCCATTGCTACCGCGTACAGAGCGTGTTTCAGGGTGGCTACCAGCAGGCATGACATCAACAAATGGCTCATCCTTATAGAAATTCTCATACAGCTTTTGATAATCCACATCCATTCCAGCCTCTGTCAAACGCACATACAGAGTCGAATGAATGCCCCTGATCATTGGCGTAAGGTGCGGCACGAAGGTCAGACCAATCTGATGATGACCAGCAATGGCTTTTAAGCCTTGAACAATTTCTGGGAGATGACGATGCCCCTTAACACTATAAGCTTTGAAGTTATCGCCCGCTTCCGATAGCAAAGTACCGATCTCCGCCTTGCGGCCAGCCCCGGATGTACCGGACTTAGAGTCGGAAATAATATGTGTGCCATCAATCAACTGCCTATCGCCAGTCGACTTAGGTGAAAGTAATGGAGCTAGACCCAATTGCACGGATGTTGGGTAACAACCAGCCAAGCCAACCACACGTGCTTTTTTAATCGCCTCGCGGTTAATTTCTGGCAGACCATACACAGCTTCAGACAAAATTTCTGGGCAGCTATGTTCCATGCCATACCACTGAGAAAACTCCTGCACATCTTTTAAACGGAAGTCAGCAGCCAAATCTAAAATCTTCACACCGCTTGCCAACAATGTCTTGGCTTGCGCCATAGCCACGCCATGCGGCGTTGCAAAGAACACCACATCGCATTCATTTAACTTCGCCTCATCAGGCGTTGTAAATTGGAGATCAATGCGGCCACGTAGAGATGGGAACATCTCAGCCACTGGCATACCAGCTTCTGTACGAGAAGTAATGGCCTGAATCTTTACCTCAGGATGTTGCGCTAAGAGACGGAGCAATTCCACTCCGGTATATCCCGTTCCACCTACGATGCCAACTTTAATCATGCCATTCTCCAAAATGCCGACTGTTGAATTTTATTTCCTTGATACCTAGATTGTAGAAACAAAAAGGGCCGCTTGCGCGACCCTTTTAATAAAACTAAGCGACTGAAAGAAATTAGCGCTTGCTGAACTGCTTACGACGACGTGCGCCGTGCAGACCAACTTTTTTACGCTCAACTTCACGAGCATCGCGAGTGACCAAACCTGCTTTAGACAGGGCTGGCTTCAATGCGTTGTCATAGTCGATCAATGCACGTGTAACGCCGTGACGTACCGCACCAGCTTGACCAGTTTCACCGCCACCGCTAACGTTCACTTTAATATCAAAGGTTGTTAGGTGGGCTGTGAGAGCCAAAGGCTGACGAGCAATCATGCGCGATGTTTCACGAGCAAAATAAGCGTCGATAGGCTTACCGTTAACGATAATTTCGCCTTTGCCAGATTTAATAAATACACGCGCCACAGAACTCTTGCGACGACCAGTACCGTAATTCCAATTTCCGTAAT
>CANCBK010000018.1 GCA_947374315.1 Burkholderiaceae bacterium
TGCCATACTGATCTGCAACAGTTTTAAAACCACCCCTGCCAGATAAATAATGCTGAATAACTGCTAGCTTGAGCTCTTTGTTGTATTTGGACATGAGACTGACCCCTTTGAGTTGGATTTGGTGTCCAACTTTTGTGGGTCAGTTCATATTCGGAGCCCTTTCATCATCAACCGGCTAATTCAACTAATTATGAGCCCAATAAAGTACGGCGCATGGCATCCAGGCAAACTGCCATTAAGCCCGCAGGCAAGATTCCCAATGCCAATACAAAAATGGCGTTAAGACTCAATAGGCCACGAGCAACTCCTGAACCAGAAATCTCATTAGCATGCTCTTCTTTTGGCTCATCAAAGTACATCACCTTCACTACGCGGAGGTAGTAGAAGGCTCCGATCAAGGATGCGATCACCGCAATGATAGCCAGGAAAGTATGCTCAGCATCAACCAAGGCTTCGAGTACGCCTAACTTAGCGGCAAAGCCTACTGTTGGCGGAATACCTGCCAAAGAGAACATCATCACCAGGCCAATGAAAGCAAACCAAGGGTGACGCTTATTCAAACCCTTGAGGTCATCAATAGTTTCACAATCATGACCTTTGCGTGACAACATCATCAAGAGGCCAAAACTTCCTAATGTGGTTAATACATAAGTGATTGCGTAAAACATGGAGGCGCTAAAAGCATGATCATCAAATACGGACAACATACCAAGCAATACAAAACCCATCTGCGCGATTGCTGAGTAAGCCAACATGCGCTTGATATTGGTTTGTGCAATCGCAGTTACGTTACCAACGACCAATGACAGAACTGCTAGCAAGACCAGCATCGGCTGCCAATCCCCTAGGAGCGGCAGTAATGTATTGACTAGTAAGCGGAATAACAAAGCAAAGGCTGCAAGCTTAGGCGCCGCAGCAATCATCAAAGTCACCGCTGTTGGTGCGCCCTGATACACATCAGGAACCCACATATGAAATGGCACAACGCCTAACTTAAAAGCTAAGCCAGAAACAATAAATACCAACCCGAACGCCATCACCAAATGGTTAACACGTGGATCGGCAACTGTTCTGAAGATTTCAATTAAATCCAATGAGCCGGTAACGCCATACAACATTGACATGCCGTACAACAAGAAACCAGATGCTAAGGCGCCAAGAATAAAGTACTTAATACCCGCCTCAACACTCCTCTCGCTATTGTGACGCATTGCCACCAAAGCATAAGTAGGCAAAGCCATCAATTCAAGACCCAAATAGAGGGTGAGAAGATTTGCACCGGAGATTAATACACATTGACCCAATAAGGCAAGTAAAGCTAACACAATGAAGTCCGGACGAAACAGCGCGCGATCAGTCAAATATTGCTTTGAATACACCAAGCTCACCAGTACAGCACCACATGAGCAGGCTTTTAGCAAATTAGAAAAAGGGTCGGACTGAAATAAGCCATTCATGGCGACTACGGATACATCGCCAATGCGACCAACAAATGCAAAAATCAAATAGGCCAACAAAATGATGGAGAAGAAGTAAACAAAACCAACACCGCGCGGTGTATGGAAAATATCTTGCTCTACTCCAGGAGTGGCTCGTTGGCGCTCAGGCACATAAACGCTTGCCACCAATAAGAGACAGGTGACTAAGAGTAAAACGAGTTCCGGCAGGACGGCGTATAGGTCGAATGCTTGCATTAGCTTTTACTCAGAGTTTGCTGACAGCAACATGCTGCAACAGATTAATCACGGCAGGATGAATAATGTCGGTAAAAGGCTTTGGATACACGCCCATACCAATCACACAGATAGACAAGACTGCCATCATGAAATACTCGCGCGCATTGAGATCTTTTAACTCCTCAACATGCTTATTGGTAACCGCGCCAAAGAACACACGCTTAACCATCCATAAGGAGTAAGCAGCGCCTAGAATCAGGGCAGTAGCAGCTAAGATGCCAATGATGAAGTCGTAATCAACGGCAGCCAAAATCACCATGAATTCACCAACGAAACCAGAGGTTGCAGGCAGGCCACAGTTCGCCATCGCCAGCAATACCGCAAACGCAGTAAAGGCTGGCATCCGGTGCACAACACCTCCGTAATCAGCGATTTGGCGGGTATGCATGCGGTCGTACAGCACGCCGATTGAAAGAAACATTGCGCCAGCGACAAAGCCGTGAGAAATCATCTGCACAATTCCGCCCTCAATACCCAAAGGGCTAAAGAGGAAGAAACCCAGGGTTACAAAACCCATATGCGCTACTGATGAGTAAGCCACTAGCTTCTTCATGTCTTTTTGAACCAAAGCAACCACACCAACATAAATCACTGCTACCAAAGACAGGAAGATCACAAATGGCCCAAGGTACTGACTTGCATCTGGAGCAATCGGCAATGAGAAGCGCAAGAAACCATATGCGCCTAGCTTCAGCATGATGGCTGCCAACACAACAGAGCCTCCTGTTGGCGCCTCAACGTGAACGTCAGGCAACCAAGTATGCAAAGGCCACATTGGCACCTTCACAGCAAAGGCCATGAAGAAAGCGAAGAACAGGAGGATTTGCTCAACAATATCGAGGCGGGCATTATGCCAAGCCAAGATATCAAATGTGTTCGTCACGTTATACAAGTACAGCATCGCAACCAAGGTCAATAAAGAGCCAAGAAGGGTATACAAAAAGAATTTGAATGCTGCGTAGATGCGATTATGGCCGCCCCACACACCGATGATGATGTACATCGGAATTAACGTTGCCTCGAAGAATACGTAGAACAACAAAGCATCTAAGGCGGCGAATACACCAATCATTAATCCGGAGAGGATTAAGAAACAAGCCATGTATTGGGAGACTTTCTTGTCAATCACTTCCCAAGCAGCAATCACCACAAAAATATTGATGAACGCAGTCAAAACAATGAACCAAACTGAAATACCGTCGATGCCTAGGTGATAGTTAATATCGTAGCGAGGAATCCAGCTCAACTTCTCCACAAACTGCATTCCAGGATTTGCAATATCAAAATTGATCACCAAAGGCAGTGTTGCAATAAAACCAAGTACGGCGCCAAAGAGGGCTAACCAGCGAACGCCGGCAGTCGGCCTCTCTGAACCGTAGAACAAAATAATGATGCCGAAAAAAATCGGGATCCAAATGGCGTAAGAAAGAATCATGATGGCTACTTAAGTAACAAAGGTCTAGCGAACAAAAGGCAGGTAGGCATACAAAACCCAAGCCAACAATACTGCTAAGCCCGCAATCATTGCGAAGGCATAGTGATAAAGGTAGCCGGATTGCAAATGGCGAATAACCGCGGAAAAGCGCCCTACTGCATGCGCACTACCGTTAACCAGGAAGCCGTCAATGACCTGCTGATCACCGCGATGCCATAAGACACCGCCAATCCACAACAAGCCCTTAGCAAAAACAGCTTGATTCAAATCGTCGAGATAGTATTTGTTATCTAGAAGTTTCTTGATTGGTGCAAATGCTTGCGCAACTACACCCGGCAACTTGGGTGCCCAGAGATAACCAATCGCAGCCGTCAGAACGCCCAGCACCACCAAAAGCAATACTGGTGAAGTTAATGAGTGCATTGCCATGGCAATCGGACCATGGAATTCTTCGGCGAGCTCTTTCATGGCAGGATGCCTGCCGATATCTACAAAGATCGAATCACCGAAATAAGTACCAAACAACAAAGGGGTAATCGCGTAGTAACCAATGATCACCGATGGGATCGCTAAGAGAACCAATGGCAAGGTAACTACAAATGGCGACTCATGGGGCTTTTGGCCAGGAGCCAAGCCATGATGCGCATGGTCATCACCCTGCTCTGCGTGATCGTGGTGATCATGAGCGTGCGCATCCGCATGCCCCCAGCGCGCTTTACCGTGGAATACATAGAAATATAAGCGGAAGGAATATAGGGCGGTAACAAAGACGCTTGCCATTACTGCGAAGTAAGCAAAACCAGACCCCGGAATATCACTAGCCGCTACCGCCTCAATAATAGAATCTTTTGAATAGAAGCCAGAGAAGAATGGAGTGCCAATCAATGCCAGATTGCCTAGCAACATCATGAGGCAAGTAACCGGCATGTATTTCCAAAGGCCGCCCATCTTACGCATATCTTGCTCATGATGCATACCCAAAATCACACTACCAGCCGCAAGGAACAGGAGCGCCTTGAAGAATGCGTGAGTCATTAGGTGAAAGATAGCGACTGGATATGCCGATACACCCAAAGCAACCGTCATGTAACCCAATTGCGACAGCGTTGAATACGCGACCACCCGCTTGATATCCGTCTGAACAATGCCCAAGAAGCCCATAAAGAGCGCAGTAATAGAGCCAATCACCAAGATAAAGCTCAAGGCCGTATCAGATAACTCAAACAGAGGCGACATGCGTGACACCATAAAGATGCCGGCTGTAACCATAGTTGCAGCATGAATCAACGCAGAAATCGGGGTTGGACCCTCCATTGAATCTGGCAGCCAGACATGCAATGGGAACTGAGCTGATTTACCCATGGCGCCGATAAACAGGCAGATACAAGCAACAGTCACCAAACTCCAGCTAGTACCTGGTAAGGTTTGCGCCGCCAACGCGGCATTCTGAGAAAAGATCACATCGTAATTCATTGAACCGGTACTGGCTAGCAAAAGACCAATGCCCAGAATGAAGCCAAAGTCACCCACACGGTTGACCAAAAAGGCTTTCATATTGGCAAATACAGCTGACTGACGTTCAAAGTAAAAGCCAATCAAGAGATAAGAAACCACACCCACTGCCTCCCAGCCAAAGAAGAGCTGCAAGAGGTTATTGCTCATTACCAACATCAGCATGGCAAATGTAAAGAGTGAGATATAGGAGAAGAAGCGGTTGTAGCCCTCTTCACCCTGCATGTAACCAATGGTGTAAATATGAACCATTAAGGAAACAAAGGTTACTACACACATCATGGTGGCAGTAAGCGGATCAATGAGGAAGCCAATATCAAGATTGAGCTCACCAAGTTGCATCCAGCGATAAACGGTGCCGCTGAAATAGAAACCATCCATGACTTGTACGAGCACAAAACAAGACAGGACAAAAGCAATCATCACGCCAAGGATGGTGACAAACTGACAGGCGCCATTGCCAATGCGATTACCGCCTAGCTTGGTGCCAAAGAATCCAGCGATTGCCGAACCAAATAACGGCGCCAGTGGAATTGCGCAGAGAACAGGAAGAGTTAAGGTCAATTGCATGACTAGCCTTTTAGGTGGTCAAGGTCTTCAGCATTAATGGTGTCTACCTTACGGAAGAGAACCACCAAAATTGCCAAACCGATTGCCGCCTCAGCAGCAGCCACAGTCAAAATAAAGAATACGAATACTTGACCAGCCATATCGCCCAAATAGTGAGAGAAGGCCACAAAGTTCATGTTCACCGAAAGAAGCATTAATTCAATTGCCATTAACAGCACGATGATGTTCTTGCGATTCAAGAAAATACCAATCACGCTAGTCGCAAACAAAATTGCGCTCAGCACTAAATAGTGAGCCAGGGTAATAGTCATTTCTTCTCCCCGCGAGTATCCTGCTTTGCGGCCATATCAGAATCCATCCGCACAATTCGCATACGATCCGCTGCCTTGACACTCACTTGTTCGCGAATATTTTGAGATTTGGAATCTTTACGGTTACGCAAGGTCAGTGCAACAGCAGCGATAATCGCCACCAGTAAAATGACGCCGGCAACCTCAAAAGCATAAACATAATCCACAAAAATCAGCATACCCAAAGCTTGTGTATTACTGGTAGAAGCCTCTTCGAGCATTGGTTGCACTGGTGCACTTGTGCCAATAAAGCTGCGAATCAATACGATAGACAGCTCTAATACGATCACCGCACCCATCAAGAATGCTACTGGCAGAAACTTCTTGAAGTCACGTCGTAGATGCTCTACATCAAGATCAAGCATCATCACCACGAATAAGAAGAGCACCATCACTGCCCCAACATAAACGAGGATCAAGGCCAGACTTAGGAACTCAGCCTTCAAAAGCATCCACAAACCAGAGGCACAGAAGAAAGCTAAAACCAAAAATAGTGCGGCATGCACTGGATTTCGCGCAGTAATCACACGCAAAGCTGAAATCACTAAGAGACCAGCAAAAGCGTAGAAGAAGGCTGCAAAGAGTGTGGAGGTATCGAATGTCATATGTCGTTGTGCTCTATTCGATTAACGATAAGGCGCATCAGCTGCGCGGTTAGCGGCAATATCTTTTTCATACTTATCGCCTACTGCCAAAAGCATTTCTTTGGTGAAGTACAAATCACCACGCTTGTCGCCGAAATACTCAAAGATATTGGTTTCAACAATAGCGTCAACTGGGCAAGCCTCTTCACAGAAACCGCAGAAAATACACTTCGTCAAATCAATGTCATAACGGCTGGTGCGGCGGGAACCATCATCGCGCTCAGCGGTTTCAATAGTAATTGCGTATGCAGGGCAAACAGCCTCACACAACTTACAACCAATGCAACGCTCTTCCCCGTTTTCATAGCGGCGCAAAGCATGCAAACCACGGAAGCGAACAGATAAAGGCGTCTTCTCTTCTGGGTATTGAATGGTAATTTTTGGCTTAAAGAGATAGCGTCCAGTAATGGACATGCCGACCAAAATATCTTTCAGCATCAAGCTATCGAGGAATTGGGAAATTTTCTTAAACATGATTGGTCAACTTATTTCCAAATATTCCATGGTGATACAACCCATGCACCAACGACAACGACCCAGAAAACGGAGATGGGAATAAAAATCTTCCAGCCCAAGCGCATAATTTGGTCATAGCGATAGCGTGGCAATGTGGCACGCAACCAAATAACGCAAGACAAGAGGAAGAATGTTTTGGCAAATAGCCAAAAGAACCCAGGGATATCGCGCAAGATTGGCAAATCAACAATCGGCAACCAGCCACCCAAGAACATAGTGGATGCCAGGGCAGCGATCAAGATCATATTGGCGTATTCAGCCAAGAAGAACATCGCAAAGGCCATACCAGAGTACTCAACCATGTGACCCGCGACAATCTCAGATTCACCCTCAACCACATCGAATGGATGGCGGTTGGTTTCGGCAACACCAGAGATGAAGTAAATCACAAACATGGGGAGCAATGGCAACCAGTTCCACGAAAGGAAGTTCAAGCCGATGCTGGCAAAGTAGCCCTGCTCTTGTGAAGCCACAATCGTGCTCAGATTCAGTGAACCCGATGTTAACAATACGGTCACCAATGCAAAGCCCATGGCGATCTCATAAGAAATCATTTGCGCCGAGGCACGCATTGCGCCAAGGAATGGATACTTAGAGTTGGATGACCAACCTGCCAAGATCACGCCGTATACACCGATAGAGGAAATGGCCATCACATACAGTAAGCCTGCATTGACGTCAGCCAACACCATCTTGGCTTGAAATGGAATCACTGCCCAAGCAGCAAAAGCAGGCATGATCACCATTACTGGCGCTATGAAATAAAGCACTTTGCTGGCTTGCGTCGGAGAAATAACCTCCTTCATCAGCAGCTTCAAAGCATCTGCAATCGGCTGCAATAAACCCAACGGGCCAACCCGATTTGGTCCAAGGCGGATATGCATCCAGCCAATGAGCTTTCTTTCCCAGAGGGTCATATAAGCAACTGCGCCAAACATCGGCAATACAATAATCACGATACGCACTAGAGCCCAAACGAGCGGCCACAGTGAACCAAAAATAGCCTCACCTTGAGTCGTAACGAGGTTCAAGAAATTATCCATCTCGTCCCCTATGCCTTGCTAACAGTTACTGAACCAAACATCGATCCTAATTTAGCGCTAGCCATTGTGCCCGCAGAAACTCTGACGACACCCTTAGCCAAATTCGCCTCCAATGTAGCCGGCAAATTCACAGTGCAACCACCTTGAGTTACTCGCACAGCATCGCCTTCTTTTAGACCCAACTCATTAAAGAGCGCTTGACCTAAGCCAACCTGATTGCCACGTTTAGCATCGCGGGTTAACTGCAGGGCGGATGAGCGACGAACAATTTGATCGCCAGCATAAATACCAACATCTGATAGACGCTCTAAACCAGTCAATGGAGCTAAATGAGTATTTGCCAATCCACCTGCTGTCGATTCATTGCTTAAATTAGCGCAGAAATCATCCCCAAGCGCTTCGCCCAATACCTCTTCGGGCATGTTGTAGAGGAAGCCATCTAAATTTAATAACCCACCAAGCACACGTAAAACTTTCCATGCTGGACGTGAATCACCCAAAGGCTTTACGGCCGGCTGAATGGTTTGCGCGCGACCTTCCGCATTTACAAAAGTAGAAACCGTTTCCGTAAAGGTGGAAATCGGTAAAATCACATCAGCCACTTCCAAGATATCCGCGCTCTGATAGGCACTCAATGCAATGACGGTACTTGCCTTAGCCAGCGCAGCACGTGCTTGCTCAGGATTTGGCAAGTCTGCATCTGGCTCGATATTCATTAAAAGTACAGCGCGGCGATCTCCAGATAAAACTGAGTCGATACCAACACCATTAGCATTAACCAAGCTTGCGCCAACAGCATTGCCACCAACCGGCAAGAAGCCAAGCGTTGCGCCTGTTTGCTCTGCTATGAACTGCGCCAACACATGTAAATCAGATGCATGCGGATGTGCAATAGCTGCGGAACCTAAAAATACGGAGGCAGACGCGCCTGAAAGCAAGCTATCTGCAATCTTTTGTGCGGTAGCGGAAACTGGCAAGTTAAATGTACCTACAGGAGCAGGAACAGATTTTGCCTTAGCAACCGCTAATGCGACTTCACTCAAAGCATTCAACCATGCGCTTGGTGCGGTTGCCATTCCAATATTCGGAATAAGCCAGTCATCACCACCAGCATCAATACGTAGAACTTGTAAACCACGCTTAGCACTAGCGCGCAAACGCGTAGCGATCAAGGGCTGGTCCTTGCGTAAGAAGCTGCCAATCACTAGCGCACGATCCAACTCGCTTACTTTGGCAATCGGCATACCTAACCATGGCGCAGATGCGGCGCCCTTCACGTCGGCTTGACGTAAGCGGGTTTCAATTTGATTGGAGCCTAAACCACGAACTAACTTTTGAAGTAAATACAATTCTTCGGTGCTAGAAATTGGATGAGCTAATGCCGCAACCGCTTCAGGACCACTCTCCGAAACAATTGTTTTTAGTGAGCGAGCCACATAATCCATCGCGGATTCCCAGTCGGTCTCCAACCACTTACCACCCTGCTTGACCATTGGCACAGTTACACGGTCAGCACTATTTAAGCCTTCAGACGCAAAGCGATCGCGGTCGGTAATCCAGCACTCATTAATTGCCTCATTCTCTAAGGTAACAACACGCATTACCTTATTGGCCTTGGTTTGAACGGTAACATTTGTGCCAAGACTATCGTGTGGACTCACTGAACGCTTGCGACCTAATTCCCAGGTACGCGCAGCGTAGCGGAATGGCTTGCTAGTCAATGCGCCGACAGGACAAAGCTCGATCATGTTTCCAGATAGCTCTGAATCAATTGTTTGGCCGGCAAAAGTAGTGATTTCAGAATGCTCACCACGATTAACCATGCCCAACTCCATTACGCCGGCAACCTCTTGGCCGAAGCGAACGCAACGGGTGCAGTGAATACAGCGAGTCATCTCCTCCATGGAGATTAATGGACCTACATTCTTATGAAAAACAACGCGCTTCTCTTCTTCGTAGCGTGAATTCGATTTACCATAACCCACAGCTAAATCTTGTAACTGGCACTCACCACCTTGATCGCAAATTGGACAATCCAAAGGGTGGTTAATGAGGAGAAATTCCATCACTGAGCGCTGAGCATCAACCGCCTTGGCGGAATGCGTAAACACTTTCATGCCCTGGGTCACTGGTGTGGCACAAGCTGGCAATGGTTTTGGCGCCTTCTCTACTTCCACCAAACACATACGGCAGTTAGCGGCGATAGATAATTTCTTGTGGTAGCAGAAATGGGGGATATAAGTGCCGAGCTTGTTCGCGGCGTGCATCACCATCGAACCTTGCGGAACTTCTACTGCCTTACCATCTAATTCGATTTCAACCATGCTCACTTTAAGATGTCCCGTGCTCAATGTCTTATAAAGGTTTTGCAGAATCTAAGCAGCGCTTATGTTCTACGTGGTACGCAAACTCATCCATGTAATGCTTCAACATGCCTCTCACAGGCATTGCGGCAGCATCACCTAAGGCGCAAATCGTACGACCCTGAATGTTCGCCGCTACATCATTCAGCAAATCCAAATCTTCTGGGCGGCCCTCACCATGCTCAATGCGATGGACGATACGCCACAACCAGCCTGTACCCTCGCGACATGGAGTGCACTGACCACAAGACTCTTCATGATAGAAATAAGACAGACGCTCTAAAGCGCGCACCATGCAGCGGGTTTCATTCATTACGATAACTGCGCCAGATCCCAGCATTGAGCCTGCTTTTGCAATACTGTCGTAATCCATAGTCAGCTCCATCATCTGAGCGCCAGGAACTACAGGAGAAGAAGATCCGCCAGGAATCACCGCTTTCAATGGGATGCCATCACGCATACCGCCCGCGAGCTTTAATAACTCAGAAAACGGGGTGCCCAATGGAATCTCGTAATTGCCTGGATAAGTAACATCGCCAGAAATAGAGAAAATCTTCGTACCGCCGTTGTTTGGCTTACCCAACTCCAAATACGCTGGGCCGCCAATTGCCATGATGAATGGCACGGCAGCAAATGTTTCGGTATTGTTAATCGTGGTTGGCTTGCCGTACAAACCAAAACTCGCTGGGAATGGTGGCTTAAAGCGAGGTTGACCCTTCTTACCTTCAAGCGACTCTAGCAATGCCGTTTCTTCTCCGCAAATGTACGCACCCCAACCTGGAGCTGCATGCAGTTGGAAGTTGAAATCACTTCCCATAATCTTGTCGCCGAGGTACCCAGCAGCACGAGCCTCTTCAAGCGCCTCTTCGAAACGAGAATAGACTTCCCAGATTTCACCATGAATATAGTTGTAACCCGTTGTAATGCCCATGGTGTACGCACCAATAATCATGCCTTCAATCAAAGCATGTGGGTTGTAACGCATGATGTCGCGGTCCTTAAACGTACCGGGCTCACCCTCGTCACTATTACAAACTAAATATTTTTGTCCCGGAAATTGACGGGGCATAAAGCTCCACTTCAACCCCGTTGGAAAGCCTGCGCCTCCACGACCACGCAGCGATGAAGCTTTTAATTCCGCAATGATGGCGTCTGGCGCAATCTTTTCATTGATGATGCGAGCTAACTGCTGATATCCGCCGCGACTTTCATAATCCTTTAAACGCCAGTTCTCGCCATTCAAACCAGCCAGAATCAAAGGTTTAATGTGTCTATCGTGCAAGCTAGTCATACCGCTTTCCCTTCTGCACGGAGCTCATTTAATAGGGCATCAATTTTTTCTTTGCTCATGAAACTACACATCCGCTTGTTATTCACCAACATCACTGGAGAATCACCGCAAGCGCCCATACACTCACCCTCTTTCAAGGTAAATGTGCCACAAGGGGTTGTCTCGTTGTAGCCAATGCCCAATGTTTCTTTTAAATAGGTTGCCGCAGTTTCGCCATGGGTTAACTGGCAAGGTAAGTTCGTACAAATCACCAACTTGTATTTACCAATCGGCTTGGTGTCATACATATTGTAGAAAGTGGCCACTTCATCCACCGCAATGGTTGGCATCTCTAAAATTTCAGCAACAGTCGCAATCACCTCCGGTGAAACCCAACCCACTTCGGTTTGGGCCGCAATTAAAGCGGCCATCACAGCGGACTGCTTATGTTCTGGGGGATATTTCGCGACATTATGCGCAATCTCTGCGAGCGTTTTATCGGATAGTTGAAGCGTTGTTGTCATGAATTAATCCTTGGCGCGCCAAATTAGCGGTCAATCTCCCCGAACACAATATCTTGGGTACCAATAATGGTTACAGCATCAGCCAACATGTGGCCACGTGACATCTCATCCATTGCGGAAAGATGCACAAATCCTGGTGCACGAATCTTCATGCGGTATGGCTTATTGGCACCATCGGAAATTAAGTAAATGCCGAACTCGCCTTTAGGATGCTCAACAGCAGAATACGCCTCGCCATTAGGAACATGCATACCTTCAGTAAACAGTTTGAAGTGATGGATCAACTCTTCCATATTGGTTTTCATATCCACGCGCTTCGGCGGAGACACTTTATGGTTGTCACTCATGACAGGACCATCGTTTGCTTTTAACCACGCAACACACTGCTTAATGATGCGATTGGATTGACGCATCTCTTCCATGCGAATCAAATAACGATCATAAGAATCGCCATTGACGCCAACCGGAATATCAAAGTCCAGCTTGTCATAAGTCTCGTAAGGCTGCTTTTTACGCAAGTCCCACTCAATGCCAGAACCACGCAACATAGGGCCAGTAAAGCCGAGCTGCAAAGCACGCTCAGGAGAAACTACACCAATACCCACTAGACGTTGTTTCCAGATACGGTTATCCGTCAAGAGGTTGCAATACTCATCTACGTTAGCATCAAATCCGCTACTGAACTGCTCAATAAAATCGAGCAATGTGCCACTGCGGTTTTCATTCAAACGCTTGATCGCAGATGCACTGCGAATCTTGGACTTAGAATGCTGTGCCATCTGCGTTGGTAAGTCCCGGTAAACGCCACCCGGGCGATAGTAGGCAGCATGCATACGCGCGCCAGAAACGGCTTCGTACATATCAAAAATATCTTCACGATCGCGGAAGGCATATAAGAACACGGCCATGGCACCAACGTCCAAGCCGTGACACCCAATCCACAGCAAATGGTTCAACAAGCGAGTTAACTCATCAAACATCACGCGAATATATTGCGCACGCAAAGGTACATCCACTTGCAGCAATTTTTCAATTGCCATCACATAAGCATGCTCATTGGACATCATGGAAACATAATCCAAACGATCCATATATGGAACGTTCTGAATCCAAGTGCGTGTCTCTGCTAATTTTTCAGTAGCGCGGTGCAGTAAACCAATGTGCGGATCAGCGCGCTGGATCACTTCACCATCGAGCTCTAACACTAGGCGTAATACGCCGTGTGCCGCAGGATGCTGAGGGCCAAAATTGAGGGTGTAGTTCTTGATTTGTGCCATAGCTTAGACTGGACCTCCGTACTGCTCTTCGCGCACGATGCGTGGCGTAATTTCACGCGCTTCAATCGTGACGGGCTGATACACAACACGCTTTAACTCTGGGTCGTAACGCATTTCAACATTGCCAGAGATTGGGAAATCTTTTCTGAATGGATGGCCAATGAATCCATAGTCTGTCAAAATGCGACGCAAGTCTTCATGTCCATCAAACAAGATGCCATAGAGGTCAAATGCCTCACGCTCAAACCAGTTGGCGGCAGCCCAAACCGGGGTGAGCGAGGCAACTACTGGATAGCCATCTTCCAGTGCAAATACGCGAACACGTAAACGCCAGTTATGCGCCAATGACAAGAGATGGGTTACAGCAGCAAAGCGCTGGCCACCCCACTGCCCATCACGAAAATCCTGGTAATCTACACCACATAAATCAATCAATTGCTCGAATGCCAATGAAGGCTCATCACGCAAAAGCATGGCGGATTCTAAGTAGGTCTCTGCATGCAAAACCACGGTCACTTCACCCAAAGCGATTTCTATTGACTGAGCACGCTTGCCTAGAACTTTTTCTAGATTGGCGGCAAGTTGAACTAAACGATCTGACATGGTTTAAGCCTTCCGCGCAATCGTGCTTGTACGAGCGATCTTGGATTGCAACTGAATGATTCCGTAGATCAACGCTTCTGCAGTTGGAGGGCAGCCAGGAACATAAATATCCACCGGCACGATGCGGTCGCAACCGCGGACTACTGAATATGAATTATGGTAATAACCGCCACCATTGGCACAAGAGCCCATGGAGATAACCCATCGGGGCTCGGGCATTTGATCATAGACCTTGCGAAGTGCTGGCGCCATCTTATTGCATAAAGTTCCAGCAACGATCATGAGGTCGGACTGACGAGGAGATGGACGGAAGACCACGCCAAAGCGATCTAAGTCATAGCGAGATGCGCCCGCATGCATCATTTCTACAGCACAGCAAGCAAGACCAAACGTCATTGGCCATAGAGAGCCGTTTCGCGTCCAGTTAATTAACTGGTCCGCAGTAGTAGTAACAAATCCTTCTTTGAGAACGCCTTCTAATGCCATATCTATCACTCCCAGTCGAGAGCGCCCTTTTTCCAGATATATACAAAGCCCACGATGAATTCCAAAAGGAAGATCACCATAGAGGCATATCCAAACCAACCAATATCGCGCAAAGCTACGCCCCATGGAAACAGGAATGCAGTTTCCAGGTCAAATAAAATAAAGAGAATAGCGATCAGGTAATAGCGCACGTCGAACTTCATACGCGCATCTTCAAAAGCTTCAAAGCCGCACTCGTATGGCGACAGTTTTTCAGCATCTGGCTTAGAGGGAGCCAAGATCTTTCCGAGGAACATGGGAACTAAACCAACCCCGATACCTACAAGGATAAAAAGCAGAACAGGAAAGTAATTAGCGAGATTCAAAATGGTCCTGAGTCGTTTGTCCGACAAATCATAAGAGACAACAAATTATCAATTATTCCACTACGTAAAACCTTGATTTACAGCATAAACCCCTACAAATTCTGCAATTTGGTGCCGACGGCGAGACTCGAACTCGCACAGCCTAAGCCACTACCCCCTCAAGATAGCGTGTCTACCAATTTCACCACGTCGGCATCTTGCAAAACTTGTCAATTCTACTGCATTGCACTTCTGATCTACCCCGAAAATAGGGGTAGGAAGCACCTAAATAGCACTTTTTTATTTTGGAACGGCTGGCTTAGTAGGATCCTGAACTGGTGCCACTGGTGTAGCTGGAGCAACCACAGGGGCAACGGTTCCAGACAAAATACCAGGGCTAACTTCCTTCTTATTACCGATCCAAGTAATACCTAAAGTGCAGACAAAGAAAACGCCTGCAAAAATAGCGGTTGTGTGTGACAGGAAATTAGCCGAGCCACTGGCGCCAAATAGGCTGCCCGAAGATCCAGAGCCAAAAGCGGCACCCATATCAGCGCCCTTACCCTGCTGAAGCAACACGAGCAAGATCACAGCCAAAGCTGAAATTACCTGCAAAACGATCAATAAAGTCTTAAACCATTCCATGGCTTATCTCCAAATAAAAAATCTAGGCCTGACAAATAGCGAGAAAATCCTGTGGGTTCAATGACGCACCCCCAATCAATCCGCCATCAATATCTGGCATTGCAAACAGTTCAACGGCATTATCAGGTTTAACGCTGCCGCCGTACAAAATTCCCACATGGGAAGCTACATCCTCATCAAACTCAGCCAACTGCAAACGAATTGCCCGATGCATATCCTGGGCAATCTGGGCGCTAGCAACCTTACCTGTGCCGATAGCCCAAATAGGCTCATAGGCAATCAAACAATCTGCAAGTCGATCCTGCAATACGGCCACCTGCTTTGAAATTTGGCCTCGCACCACCTCCACCTCGCGACCGGAGTTCCGCTCATCAGCAGATTCACCAACGCAAATCACCGGAGTCATACCGCAATCAAGCACCTGCAACGCCTTTTCAGCAACCTGCTCATCAACCTCTTGATGGTGCTGGCGGCGTTCAGAGTGACCCACAATCACATAAGCACAGCCCAATTCTTTGAGCATGGATGCAGCAACCTCGCCGGTATAGGCTCCAGCAGCGTAAGCCGATGCATCTTGAGCGCCTAGGCTTAAAAAAGCCAAGGAACAGTCACGGATCAAATCACTACACTGCGCTAAATAAGGCGCCGGAACGCAAACTGAATACTTGCGACCTGCAGGCATCCCTTGCTCCATGCCACGACAAACGGTTTTAACCCAGTCAGCATTGGCTGCCAGGCTGCCATTCATTTTCCAGTTACCTATAACAGTGAGTGGGCGCATGAAATCTAGATCAATACTTAAACAGTTAAAACAATCTTGCCGACATGCTCAGAAGACTCCATCAGACGATGGGCATCTGCCGCTTGATCCAGGCTAAATGTTTTATAAATCACTGGCTTTAATTTGCCCGCATCTAGCAACGGCCAAATACGAGCGTGTAGCTGTTGCGTAATTTGCTTCTTAAAAGAAACTGGTCGGGGGCGCAAAGTTGAGCCCGTAATAGTTAAACGACGACGCAGAATTTGCCCCGTATTCACTTCGGCCTTAGAGCCACCCATGATGGCAATGATGACAATGCGACCATCATCAGCCAAACAATCAATTTCTTTTTGTACGTAATTACCGGTAACCATGTCAAGAACGACATTCACACCCTTGCCATCGGTCGCCTTCTTTACCTCTTCTACAAAATCTTGTGTCTTGTAGTTAATGGCTAAGTCCGCGCCTAGAGCAACGCAAGCAGCGCACTTCTCATCTGTGCCAGCAGTAACAAAGACTTTATGACCTAATGCTTTGGCAATTAAAATCGCAGTCACACCGATACCGCTAGATCCACCTTGAACTAACAAAGTCTCGCCTTCAGATAACTCGCCGCGCATGAAGACGTTGCTCCAAACGGTGTAGAAGGTTTCAGGCAACGCGGCAGCCTCTTGATCAGTAAAACCATTTGGGTAAGGCAAGCACTGCGCAATTGGAGCGGTGCACAATTCCGCATAACCACCACCCTGCACTAGCGCACATACCTTATCGCCGAGCTTGAGACCAAACAGATTGTCAGCGTGATCTAAATCACCGCCAACAATCTCACCAGCCACTTCGAGACCAGGAATATCAGATGCGCCCGCTGGAACTGGGTAATGGCCTTTGCGCTGCAAAACATCCGGGCGGTTAATCCCGGCGGCAATTACCTTAATCAAAATCTCGCCAGTCCCGGCAGCTGGAGCCACTGGATCTGGACGAGTGGCAGGCACCAACATTTCTGGTGCGCCAAACTCTTTGATTTCCATTACGCGCATGTGAAAACTCTCGCTCTCTAACTAAAAGACTTAAGCGGTTTCGCCAGATGCTGGAGCTACTTCAACCACAGCCTCTGTTGCGCCAGCCAAAGGAGCAATCGTGCCACCCTCATCAGCCATTGCAGCTTTGAGAGATAAACGCAAACGACCACGCTCATCAGCGGCTAATAATTTCACACGAACGACTTGGCCTTCTTGCAAGTAATCTTTAACTTCTTTTACACGCTCATTCGAAATTTCAGAGATATGCAAGAGTCCATCTTTACCCGGAAGAATATTTACCAAAGCACCGAATTCAAGCAACTTCACAACTGGGCCTTCGTAGATCTTGCCTACTTCAGCTTCAGCGGTAATGCCTTCAATGCGGGCCTTCGCCTCAGCCATGCCTTCAGCACTAGTGGAAGCGATTGTTACAGTACCGTCATCTTTAATATCAATGCTGCAACCAGTTTCTTTGGTCAAGGCCTGAATAGTTGCGCCGCCCTTGCCGATAACTTCACGAATCTTGTCTGGATGAATCTTGAAAGAAACCATCCGTGGAGCATGAGCAGACAATTCAGTGCGAACTGAACCCATCGCCTCTTGCATCTTGCTCAAAATATGCAAGCGACCTTCTTTAGCCTGAGCCAAAGCAACCTGCATAATTTCCTTAGTAATACCTTGAACTTTAATGTCCATTTGCAAAGCAGTAATACCGTTAGCAGTACCTGCTACTTTGAAGTCCATATCACCTAAGTGATCCTCATCACCTAAGATATCGGTCAACACAGCAAAACGGTTGCCATCCAAGATCAAGCCCATTGCTACACCAGCAACGTGCGCCTTCACTGGAACGCCAGCGTCCATCATTGCCAAGCAACCACCGCAAACGGAAGCCATGGATGAAGAGCCATTGGACTCGGTAATTTCTGAAACCACACGAATGCTGTATGCAAAATCTTCTGCACTTGGCAATACTGGAATCAAAGCGCGCTTAGCCAAACGACCATGGCCAATCTCGCGACGCTTAGGACTACCTACACGACCTGTTTCGCCAGTGGCAAACGGAGGCATGTTGTAGTGGAACATGAAGCGATCACGGTACTCACCTTCAAGCGCATCAATAATCTGCTCATCACGCGCGGTACCCAAAGTAGCAACTACGAGAGCCTGTGTTTCACCACGAGTAAACAATGCTGAACCGTGTGTACGTGGCAATACGCCATTACGAATTTCAATTGGACGAACAGTACGTGTATCGCGACCATCAATACGTGGCTCGCCATTTAAGATCTGGCTGCGAACAATCTTCGCTTCGATTTCAAACAAAATGTCATTCACGGCAACAGCATCAACATCACCCTCTTCAGTCAACTTAGCCATCACTGATTTGGTAATTTCTTTGAGCTTGTCTGAACGCGCGCCTTTTTGACGAATTTGATATGCTTCGCGCAATGGGCCTTCAGCCAAAGCAGTGACTTTAGCGATGAATGGCTCATCCTTAGCGGCGGCAGTCCAATCCCACTCAGGCTTGCCAGCTTCAGCAACCAATTCATTAATTGCGTTGATGGCAGTTTGCATTTGGTCGTGGCCGTATACAACAGCGCCCAACATAATCTCTTCCGATAACTGATTAGCTTCAGACTCAACCATCAATACAGCAGCCTGTGTACCAGCTACGATCAAATCGAGTTCGCTGGTAGCTTGCTCTGAACGAGTTGGATTCAAGAGATACTGACCATTTGCGTAGCCAACGCGCGCAGCGCCTACGGGACCAGCAAACGGAATACCTGAGATAGCCAAGGCTGCAGAAGCGGCGATCAATGCAGGAATATCAGAAGGCACATCTGGGTTGATAGACAGCACATGAATCACTACTTGAACTTCGTTCAAGAAACCTTCTGGGAATAATGGGCGCAATGGACGGTCGATCAAACGGGAGATTAATGTCTCGCCTTCTGATGGACGACCTTCACGGCGGAAGAAGCCACCAGGAATTTTTCCTGCGGCATAGGTTTTTTCTAGGTAATCAACAGTCAATGGGAAAAAAGACTGTCCTGGCTTAGCTGATTTAGAAGCAACTACTGTACCCATTACTACAGTGTCATCAACGTTAACAATGACGGCACCACCCGCTTGACGAGCAATCTCACCTGTTTCGATGGTTACTTGATGGTTACCCCATTGAAAACTCTTTACTGCTTTATTAAATATAGACATTCTGATCTTCTCCAAATTGTTCACGTAAAACCCACATGGATTGCACGCTTGTCGTGGGATAAAGCAGTGTCACGACAACACTGGAGCGTTTGAAGATCACAAGGGATGCCATTCCAGGGAGGCACTGAGTCTACAAACTCAGAAACTCATTGGAATGACACTATCCCCTACACAAATAATCTTGAAGCGCTCAAAAAACATGCCATCCACTTAAGACTGATTCTGTTACGAAACAATCCTAAGAAAGATGGCATTGCAATACAGATAAGAATTACTTACGGAGACCTAACTTCTCGATCAATGCGCGATAGCGACCCAAATCCTTGCCCTTGAGGTAATCCAAGAGGCGGCGACGGCGTGAAACCATCTTCAACAAGCCACGACGGCTGTGATGGTCTTTAGCGTTAGCTTTAAAATGGGGGGTTAATTCATTGATGCGGGCTGTAAGCAATGAAACTTGAACTTCAGGGCTACCCGTATCGTTTGCGCTGCGCGCGTTTTCTTTGACGATTTCCGCCGTTTTAATATCAGCAACTGCCATTTTCATACTCCTTACTTGCGAACACTTGAGCTTTCACCCAATCCGTGTCGTGCACTTATTAATCAAATAAAACAAAAAAGCTTTAAAAATCAAAGCCCTCGAATTGTAGCAGAGAGTATCCGTAAATTACGCAGGCACCCTAGGAGAGTTGATATGCCTTAACCACCCTGGAGGCGCCAAAAAAGTAAAAAACATAATATAATCAATAGCTTAAGAAAATAACTTACCCTACTTGTGCTATCTTAGCTTTCGTTTTTAGTGCTTTTTTCCTAAATAATGCTGCGCTTGCTCAATTCTCATTTATTTTTGGCCCAGAGAAGACGATTGCCCGGCAACGCCAAGGCATCATGAAAAAGAATATCTATACCCTCAAACTAGGTGGCACTCAGAAATCCTTAAGGCGTCATCTGCGCATTGAGTTTTACTTGACTAGGATCATGCAATTTATTTAGCGCTGATAAATAGGCCTTAGCTGAGGCAGCAATAATATCTGGGTCGGTGCCAACACCATTGACAATACGACCGCCTTTAGCAAGCCGAACAGTAACCTCACCTTGTGATTGCGTACCGGAAGTAATCGCATTAACAGAGTAGAGCAATTGCTCTGCCCCGCTCTTCACGATTTCTTCAATCGCGTTTAAGCTGGCATCCACTGGGCCGTTCCCCTCAGCCTCGGAGCTAGTTTCTTTATCACCAACACGGAAAGTCACTTTAGATTTTGGACGTTCACCGGTTTCAGAATGTTGACTTAAGGAAATGAATTTGTAAAACTCACCCGCTTCAGCGGCAGCTGAGTTGGACATGATGGCAATGATATCTTCATCAAAAATTTCAGACTTTTGATCGGCCAATGTCTTGAAGCGAATAAAGGCGTCATTCAAGTCAGCCTCAGCCTCAATTGAAATTCCCAACTCTTGCAACCGTTGCTTAAAAGCATTGCGGCCAGACAACTTACCTAAAACGATCTTGTTGGCAGCCCAACCCACATCTTCTGCGCGCATGATTTCATAGGTGTCGCGATTCTTCAAGATGCCATCTTGATGAATTCCTGAAGTATGGGCAAAAGCATTCGCTCCCACTACCGCCTTGTTTGGCTGAACCACAAATCCCGTAATTTGAGAAACCAATTTAGAGGCAGGTACGATTTGAGTGGCATCAACACCGCAGACCATATCAAAATAATCCTTACGAGTACGCAAGGCCATCACAATTTCCTCTAAGGCGGTATTGCCTGCGCGTTCACCCAAGCCATTGATAGTGCATTCAATTTGACGAGCGCCGCCAATCTTGACGCCAGCCAAAGAATTTGCAACCGCCATACCTAAATCGTTATGGCAATGCACTGACCAAACTGCTTTATCCGAATTCGGCACACGGGTACGCAAGGTCTTAATAAATTCACCATACAGCTCTGGCGTTGCATAACCTACGGTGTCTGGAATATTAATGGTGGTGGCGCCCTCATTAATGGCGCCCTCGACCACTCTGCATAAGAAATCCATCTCAGAGCGATAACCATCTTCTGCTGAGAATTCAATATCATCAGCCAGGTTTCTAGCAAAGCGAATAGAGCGCTTTGCCTGCTCCAATACCTCCTCAGGAGACATGCGCAACTTCACTGCCATGTGTAGGGGGCTAGTTGCCAAAAAGGCATGAATGCGTTTTGCATTAGCCGCTTTCAACGCATCGGCAGCACGAGTAATATCTTTGTCGTTAGCACGGGCAAGAGAGCAAACAATCGAATCTTTAACCGCTGCCGCTACCGCAGAAATTGCTTGAAAATCACCTTCAGAACTCGCAGCAAAACCAGCTTCGATCACATCAACCTTCAGGCGCTCCAACTGGCGAGCAATGCGAACCTTCTCGTCCTTTGTCATTGAAGCACCAGGCGATTGTTCGCCATCACGTAAGGTCGTATCAAAAATGATTACTTTGTCGCTCATCACTACTCTCCGGTTCAATATTACTTAATTTCTTACTTTGTATTGCTACCAAGCACTTCACTCGATCTTAAAAACAAAAACCCCAGCAATTTGCTGGGGCTGGTATGTCGCGGCTAATGAATTACTTTAATCTCATTAACTCAGGCCTTACCTGCCCCAAGCTCTAGGCTTAGTGCTAGTAGAAGCAGACTGGATAAGAGTGAGAAATTCATCAACATGGATTAAATATAACCTAAAAACACTGTTTTAGCTAAAACGACGCCCACTTAGATGCTCCCACGCCCAAATGACATAACCTGAGATGGAATAGATCACGAAAAGGCCGAATAGCGCTAAAGGGGGATTAGAAGAGATCAAGACAAAGGTCAAGATCATCAATACCATTACGCCGAAAGGAACGCGGTAACGGACATCCAGTGCTTTACCGCTATAAAAACGGGCGTTGGAGACCATGGTTAAGCCAGCATACACGGCGATGAAAAAAGCAATCCAAGGGATGGCGGTATCGCGCACCGGAATCTTATTGTCATCAGCAAGCCAAATAAAACCAGCCATGAGGGAGCCAGCCGCCGGACTTGGAAGGCCTTGAAAAAACTTCTTATCAACCACGCCCGTATTGACATTGAATCGCGCCAAACGCAATGCTGCGCCTGCACAGTAAGTAAAGGCAGCCAACCACCCCCACTTGCCCAAATCTTTTAAGGCCCACTCGTAAGCCACTAACGCAGGAGCTACTCCAAACGACACCATATCCGCCAGAGAGTCATACTGCTCACCAAAGGCGCTTTGGGTATTCGTCATGCGCGCTATGCGACCATCCATGCCATCCAAAACCAAAGATGCAAAGATGGCTATGGCGGCCATCTCAAACTGGTGGTTCATTGCATTAACAATGGCAAAGAAACCGCAGAATAAGGCTGCAGTGGTAAATGCATTCGGGAGAAGATAAATCCCCTTGCTGCGTTGCCGCGGTTTATTCGGGTGCAACTCCTCTACCTCAAAATCAACGCCATCACCCAGATCTTCAGCCCACTCATCTTGAGTGCGCTCAGCACGCTTAGGTGCAAGGCGACTGCGATCTATACGGCCACGACGACGAAATGTGCTCAAAGAATATCCCGGTAAAAAAACTAAATCGTTTAATCCAAGCCTGGCAGACGAGCCAAGGCGGTATTGGTGGCAAACACTTTGTCGCCAACACTGACCAATGGTTCAGCTGTCAGCGGTAAATACACATCCACGCGAGAACCAAAACGAATAAAGCCATAGCGCTCTCCCGCCTTCAGCCTATCGCCCACATGGATATAACAAAGGATGCGGCGAGCAATTAAACCAGCCACTTGAACGAGGGTCACAATCTGACCATTGGCATCAATCACAACGGCATTGCGCTCGTTTTCCGTGGAAGCCTTGTCTAAATCTGCATTTACAAACTTGCCAGGGAAATACTGAATTTCCTTTACCAAGCCATTGACTGCGCTACGGTTGGAGTGAACGTTAAATACATTCATGAAAACACTAATCTTTAAAGCTTCACGACCCGCATAGGGATCGTTCGCTTTTTCCACTACGACAATACGACCGTCAGCGGGAGATAAGACCAAGTCGCGACCTAAAGCAGCAATACGCTGCGGATCGCGGAAAAACTGCAGAACAAAGATAAAGATGATCCACAAAGGCCATGACCATGCAATGCCACCAAGATAGTGGACCAGCAAAGTCACAGCCCCCACTAATGCCAAATACGGCCAACCTTCTTTCGCAATAATGGGGTGCGGATACATCATCTTTGTTCTGAGCCTTATTTAATGAACTACTTGTTTCTTGTGACGCTAAATAGCTTGCTTAGTTCTTAGTTTGGTCAACCAACTTGTTCTTCGCAATCCAAGGCATCATGGCGCGCAACTTAGCACCAACCACCTCGATATCATGCTCAGCATTCAAGCGACGACGAGAAATCAAAGTAGGCGCACCCGCTTTGTTTTCCAAGATGAAGCTCTTAGCGTACTCACCAGTCTGAATATCTTTCAAGCACTGACGCATTGCGTTCTTAGTATCTTCAGTCACAACGCGTGGGCCAGTTACATACTCACCGTACTCAGCGTTATTAGAGATAGAGTAGTTCATGTTGGCGATGCCGCCTTCGTAGATCAAGTCAACAATCAACTTGAGCTCATGCAAGCACTCAAAGTAAGCCATTTCAGGAGCGTAACCCGCTTCAACCAAAGTTTCAAAACCAGCCTTGATCAATTCCACTGCGCCGCCACAAAGAACAGCCTGCTCACCGAACAAGTCAGTTTCAGTTTCTTCACGGAAGTTGGTTTCGATGATACCGGCACGACCCCCGCCATTGGCCGTTGCGTAGGACAAAGCAACATCACGCGCAGAGCCGGATTTATCTTGGTATACAGCGATTAAATGAGGAACGCCGCCGCCCTGAGCATAAGTACCGCGAACAGTGTGGCCAGGCGCCTTAGGAGCAATCATGATGACATCCAAGTCAGCACGTGGCTGAACTTGACCGTAATGAACATTAAAGCCGTGAGCAAATGCCAATGCAGCGCCCTGCTTAATGTTGCCATGAACTTCTTTGCTGTACACATCAGCGATTTGTTCGTCAGGCAAGAGCATCATGACAACGTCTGCGTCTTTAACCGCTTCGCCAACTTCTTTTACTGTCAAGCCAGCATTTGCAGCTTTGCTCCAGGAGGCGCCATCTTTACGCAAACCAACAGTCACGTTACAGCCTGAATCCTTGAGATTCAATGCGTGTGCGTGGCCCTGTGAACCGTAACCAATGATGGTTACTTTTTTGCCTTTAATGAGGGACAAATCAGCGTCTTTATCGTAGAAAACTTTCATGCTCTTTCCTTGTGTTGAAAATGTAGTTAATGCGTTATTAATCGATTAAAAAATTAAACCTTCAAAATACGTTCACCGCGCCCGATACCAGAACCACCCGAGCGGACAGTTTCTAGAATCGATGCACGATCAATTGAATCAATAAAGGCGTCTAATTTGGCGCTATCACCCGTTAATTCAATGGTGTAACTCTTATCAGTCACATCAATAATGCGACCACGGAAGATATCCGTTGTACGTTTCAGCTCTTCACGCTCTTTGCCTACCGCGCGCACTTTAATCATCATGAGCTCACGCTCAATATGAGGGCCTTCAGTTAAATCAAATACCTTAACCACTTCAACCAAGCGATTTAAGTGTTTGGTGATTTGCTCAATCACATCCTCGGAGCCAATCGTGACAATCGTCATGCGAGATAGCGAAGCATCTTCAGTAGGCGCCACACTCAATGTTTCAATGTTGTAGCCACGCGCGGAAAATAGACCGACTACCCGTGACAATGCGCCTGGTTCGTTCTCTATCAATACAGAAATAATATGTCGCATTAGAGATCCTCGCTACCCAAAAGCATTTCAGTAATACCCTTACCCGCTTGAACCATTGGCCAAACGTTTTCTTCTGGATCCGTCTGGAAGTCCATAAATACGGTGCGATCTTTCAGGCGAATGGCTTCTTTCAGCGCACCCTCGACATCAGACTTCTTCTCAATCCGCATGCCAACGTGTCCATAAGCTTCAGCCAACTTCACAAAGTCAGGCAATGAATCCATGTAAGAACTGGAATAACGTTTGTTATAAGTCAGCTCTTGCCATTGACGAACCATACCGAGGTAACGGTTATTCAATGAGACGATCTTCACAGGGGTGTCGTACTGTTTACAAGTAGACAGCTCTTGAATACACATCTGAATCGAGCCTTCACCAGTAATCGTGAACACATCTTTATCTGGGAACGCCTTCTTAATACCCATGGCGTAAGGCAAGCCCACACCCATGGTGCCAAGACCACCAGAGTTAATCCAACGACGCGGCTTATCAAACTTGTAGAACTGCGCCGCCCACATTTGATGTTGGCCAACGTCAGAACAAATGAATGCATCGCCACCAGTAAGCTCCCACAGCTTTTGAACCACATACTGCGGCTTCACGATTTGTGATGCTTCGTCGTATTTCAGGCAATCTTTTTTACGCCACTCGTTAATCTGCTCCCACCATGCCGCTACCTTCGCGTCATTCTTGCGAGGACCAGCCGCTTTTAGCTGGGCGGTCATTTCTTGCAATACTTCTTTGAGATTGCCAACAATAGGAACATCCACCTTCACCCGTTTAGAAATCACAGATGGGTCGATATCAATATGGATAATCTTGCGCGGATGACTTGCGAAGTGGGCAGTGTTGCCAATGACGCGATCGTCGAAACGCGCGCCAATGGCGATCAACACATCGCTGTGCTGCATCGCCATATTGGCTTCGTAGGTACCATGCATGCCGAGCATACCCAAGAATTGCGGGCTCGTACCGGGGAAGCCGCCAAGGCCCATCAAGGTATTCGTAACTGGGTAGCCCAGCAAATCAGCAAACTCTTTGAGTTCTGGCGCTGCATCAGCCAAAATTACGCCACCACCGGTATAGATGTATGGACGCTCTGCTTCTTGCAATAAAGAAACTGCCTTGCGAATTTGCCCGCTATGACCCTTGACTACTGGGTTATAGGAACGCATTTCTAATGTATCTGGGTAAACAAAAGGCGCCTTGGCTGCTGACACATCCTTGGGGATGTCAATCAACACTGGGCCTGGTCGACCAGTCCGCGCAATGTGAAACGCTTTCTTGATCACCAAAGGAAGATCTCTTACATCCTTCACCAAAAAGTTATGCTTTACCACTGGGCGAGTAATACCAACGGTATCGGCCTCTTGGAAGGCATCTTCACCAATGGCGTAGGTCGGCACGTTACCACTAATGATCACCATCGGAATCGAGTCAGTGTAAGCAGTAGCAATTCCGGTAACCGCATTGGTTACCCCTGGGCCGGAAGTGACTAAGGCAACACCAACCTTACCGGTTGCACGTGAATAGCCATCGGCCGCATGAACTGCTGCTTGCTCATGGCGAACCAGGATATGCTCAAACTTATCCTGTTTAAAAATTTCATCGTAGATAAAGAGAACGGATCCGCCTGGGTAACCCCAAACATACTCAACACCCTCTTTGTGCAAAGCCTGTACCAGCATCTCGGCGCCAATCATTTCAGGCGCACCCTCTGTGGAATTTGGATTTATCGTGTCTTGGTTAGCTTTAGAAGCTAAAAATTCGGCGCTGCTTGTATTCATTTTCTTTCGTCCTTTGCAATTTTCGGCAAAAAATTGTTTGGTCTGCTCTATCTCTTGCTTGTGGCCCGAGTTCGAACGGCGCTGCTACCAGAAAAAACCACTTCTTGAATGAGATTCTAGGTAGTAAGCCCTATATTCTATAGCAATCCCCTAAAATGGACGAATTCCATCAGATTCGGGTCTAATCTACTGAATGGCTTCACCCCAAGAACTTTCCGACTTTCTCATCAGTGTTGAGCAGCGCGCTTTTAAGCAAGCGGTTTACGCTGTGCGAGATGACGATGCGGCTTTAGACATTGTTCAGGATGCCATGATTAAGCTGGCAGAAAAGTATGGGGACCGCCCCGCCGCTGAGCTCCCCTTAGTTTTTACCAGAATCTTGCAAAACCGCATTCATGACTGGTTTAGGCGTCAAAAGGTCCGCAATACCTGGGTCACACTCTTCTCCAGTATGGGCAAGAAATCCAATGAAAACGATGATTTTGACCCCCTAGAATCACTTTCTGCTCCAGATGACAGTGAAATTCACCAAGATGGGGAGCGCAAACTTGAACGAAGTCAGCTTCTCCAATCTTTAGAGTCAGAAATATCAAAATCGCCTGCCCGTCAACGAGAAGCCTTCCTGATGCGTTATTGGGATGAGCTGAGCATTTCTGAAACTGCCCTTGCCATGAGTTGTAGTGAGGGAAGCGTCAAAACACACTGCTCAAGAGCCACTCAGGCTTTAGCTAAAGCATTGAAATTAA
>CANCBK010000019.1 GCA_947374315.1 Burkholderiaceae bacterium
TCTAGCTCAACATATTCAATCGCTCCTTCTGGCAATTCAGGAAGGATGACCTTGCTCACTAAGAAATGTTTTTGTTTGTGAGTGGGGTGGACTGCGGTCCATTTGCTCAGCAAGAGTTTTTTAGGGTTTAAGGGGTTTTGCTTCTTAAAGTGCATTGCAATAGAATTCATTCTTCTCTCTGATGAGGCTGCCTGTACTTGTTGTAAATACTATCCTCGACTCTTGAATGTTGGAAAGGCATTTAAGGTCAAAAAAGCTCACGGGACCTAGGCTGCCGCAATAATCAAATTGCTGTTCCTGAAACTGCATCTGAGCCTTTTTGAGGATCATCGAGGTTTTATTTCCGGATGGGCCAGCGCAGGACCAAGTTGTGTAGGTTTCTTGATTGCAACCCGAGAGGCTCATTACCAAGATCAAGTAAGCGATACATCTACCAAGAGGGGTGTTTGACCGTTTCATAGGTTTGAGAATAGCTTTATTTTCATATTTATGCTGCTCTTTTGATTTGGTATTACTATTTAGCTTAGAAATTTCCGAGACTGGGAATATCGATAAAAAAATATATAAGGAGATGTATGGATATCAATCGTCGTGATGCATTAAAGCTGGGCGCCACTTCCGCTATTGGCGGAATGTTAATGCCTAATGTGTACGCTGCTTCAGATCGCGCTCCCATTGTGGTTGAGCCCTTAACTGGCAAAGCAGGATTTCGTGTGGCTAATTATTTACCCAAGATGGGCGCAAGCTCGCGTTTGGGATTGGTTGATAACGCTGGTAACGTCATTGATATTCCTGCCGAAGCAACTAGACAAAAGCTCGAGCTTTCTTTTGATCCAACTTCGCTCATCTCTTTAACTGCTTCAGGTAATCGAGGCTTATTGGATCTAGCGGCGTTGTTCACAAATCGTGGCAAGAGTTCTCTGACCGTAAACCAAGTCACCTTGCTATCCCCCATACCTAAGCCTCAAAGTAATATCTATTGTGTTGGCTGGAACTATACCGACCACTTTGAAGAAGGCATGAAAAATCGAGCGGATAAGACGGTCAAAGAGTATCCAACGGTACCGGTATTGTTTACCAAAGGTACGCAAACCATGAATGGCCCGTTTGATTCCATTCCTTACGATGGTAGTTATTCCACGATGATTGACTGGGAGGCCGAGTTGGCTGTAGTAATAGGTAAAAAGGGTAAGAATATTTCACAAGAGAATGCAATGGATTACGTGTTCGGATACTCGGCCTATAACGATACTACTGCACGTGATGTACAGCAAAAAAGACATTCAGGACAATGGTTCAAAGGCAAGAGTTTGGACGGTCATGGCCCAATGGGGCCTTGGGTGGTCACTGCGGGTGGCGTGAATCTCGATGACACTCGCATTATCTGCCGAGTCAATGGGGTTGAAAAACAAAATGCGAGTTACAAGCAAATGTATTTCAAGATACCGGTGATCATTTCGGAGTTGTCGCGTAGCCTCACTTTATTGCCGGGAGACATTATTGCTACTGGCACTCCATCTGGAGTGGGATTTGGCAGAACCCCGCCTGAATTTTTAAAGCCTGGCGACATGATGGAAACTGAAATTACTGGCATTGGCATCATTCGCAATAAAATTGCCTAAAGATAGGGTGGTGCTTGTGCGCCACCCTATAGGTTTATAGTACCCAGAAGTGGTGGGTGGCATCCTTACCAAGCTGCTCCACCAAGCCAAACTCCCAATCTAGGTAAGCTTGCATAGCCTCGTGATCAACGCTGGTGCCTTCATAGGGCCGCTTATAGCGATCCAGTGGTGGCGAGGCCAAATGACTTGCCCCCTTTTCCATCTCAAATCCCGCATCTGTCCAAGCTTTGTTACCACCGGACAACACCACAATCTCGGATGTGGTTAACCTTTGAATTTCTTTAGCAGCAAATGCGGCTAGCTCCCCGGTGGTGCTGGTAAGTACATAGCGATCCGCTTTTGGTAATGCCTCAATTGCGGAGGCGAATTGTGAACGCAAGGCAAACCAGCTGCCTGGAATATGTGCCTTCACATAATGAGCGTGGGTACTCAAGTCTACAAAAATCGTGCCGCTGTCATTTTGAAGCCATCGGGCAGCCATGCTCGGATCCACCGTCTTCATTTCAGAAAGAGTGGGCAAGGGTGGGACCCATGGGCCTTTCTCAGTAAGATCTTCGGTTTTGATGCCATCAATGACGTAGACATCCCATGCCATTTGCGCAAGCCAAGAGGCTGGCATATTTGCCCTCACGCCACCTGGATCGGAGAGGACGATGCGTGCGCCACGAACAGGGGCAACCATTTCTGTTTCCTGAACCAATTGCCCGCCCGGAGTTGACCTAAAGCCGGGCAGGTGGCTGGCTTCATATTCTTCAGGTGTTCTTGGGTCAAAGAAATAGGTTGTGCGATCTGCTTGGGATTTCCATTGCTGAACATCCGCCAGGCTTGCGCGCTTAACTCCCGCTTGATCGGCTACGCTCCGAGCGCGTTGAGCAGCTTCGGATGCGGTGCTATCACTTACCTCTGTAAATTTACGGGATTGTCCTTTATCAAGCTCTTGCCCTGCCAGTGTCCAGCCAATCGTGCCATTGCGTAAGGCATTTACTGGATTCGGTATGCCGGCGTTGATTAAGGATTGGGTGCCAATAATGCTGCGCGTTCTACCTGCGCAGTTCACGATAATTCGGGTCTTTGGGTTGGGCGCAATTTCAGGAAGGCGCAAAACCAACTCTGCGCCCGGGACGCTAATGCCAGTTGGGATGCTCATGGTTTGATATTCATCGAAGCGACGAACATCGACTACAACAACATCATCATGGTTGTCGATCAGTTGCTTTACCTCTGCCGCTGAAAGGGATGGCGTATGTCTTTTGGATTCGACTAGCTCGCCAAATGATTTGCTTGGGACATTTACATCCTTGAATACTTCTCCACCCTCAGTCTTCCAGGCCTTAACCCCTCCTTCAAATATGAATACATTCGAGTATCCCAGCGCAGACAATCGTTCGGCAGCTAATTGGGCATACCCCTCGCCATCATCTAATGTGACGATCGGAATATCTTTCTTTGGGAGCTTCGCAAAGGCATCGACCTCTATGCGAGAAAGCGGTAGGTTGGCTGCGAATAATGGGTGCTCTTGAGCATGGGGATCTTCTTCGCGAACATCTAAGAACGCTATCTCCTCTTTGTTTAGCAATTTATTTCTAATGAATGAGTAATTTTGTTTGTTAATAGACATGCGATCTTTTCTATATTGTGTTTTTTTACATCAATCTAATTTGGCATTAGATTTTTTAACCACCTCACCCCAGCGAATAATCTCCTGGTTGATGTAGTTGACCAACTCCGGCCGACTCATTTTGGGTGCTGTAGCTCCCATAGACGCCCAACGCTCTTTAATATCCGGTGAGGTAAGGGCAATCTGTACCTCTGAGCTCATCTTATCAATAATTTCTTTTGGCGTGCCTTTGATAGCCCACAAGGCATACCAGCTATAGACAACGAAGTTGCTGATACCTAGCTCTTGTGCAGTTGGAACGTTCGGAAATGCATCCACCCGTTTTTGTGTTGCTACAGCTACCGCTATGAGTTGACCATTTTTAATGAAAGGGGCTGCGCCAGCAAGAGTATCAAACATCATGTCAACTTGCCCGGCAACAACATCTTGGAGTGCTGGGCCAGTTCCACGATAGGGAATGTGAGTGATGAATAATTTATTTTGCATCTTAAATAATTCACCAGTTAAGTGTTGGGAGGTTCCATTCCCAGTTGATGCGTAGTTATATTTTCCTGGGTGATTTCTAATTTCCTCGATGATAGATTTCAGATCATTCTTAGGAAATTTATTTGGATTGACGACGATGACGTGGGGCACGCTTCCAATGATGGCTACCGGCTCAAAGTCCTTGGTAATGTCGTATGAAAGATTGGCATACATGCTCGGCGCTATTGAGTGGTGAACTGCGCCAAGAAGCCAGGTATATCCATCGGGCGCCATTTTTGCTGCGACTGCCGCGCCAACGGTGCCGCCAGCACCACCTTTGTTATCTACGATGATGGGCGTCCCCATTTGTGATGAAAGTTGTCTGGCAAGCGGGCGTCCAAACGCATCCACTGCACCGCCTGGGGGGAAGGGGTTGATGAATGTAATGGGCTTATTTGGGCTGGGCCATTGAGTCGTTTGAGCAAACGACTGCACGCTCATGAGCACGCTAGCCATCAAAATAATGACATTTCTAATATTCACGTGGGTCTCCAGTGTTTTTATAGTAATTTTTCTTATTTTGTAGGATTTGCCATAACTAAGAGTTATCCCTTAGGCAAATCGGTATTTTTAGTAGTTTTTATCGGGATATACTGGCTTGGCTGTTTCTTACCCGGATTTACCCAATTAATAATAGGAGACGAAATGTCACAACACGATACATTGTTGGCTGCTTTTGAAACATATAAAGCAGAAAACGAAAAGTTTATTGAAAAAGGTGTTAAAGCCTCAGCCGCCCGTGCTCGCAAAGCCTTACAAGAAATTGCTGGTGCATGCAAAGAGCGCCGTAAAGAAATTACTGCCACTAAAGAGGAAATGGAAGCTAAGAAGTAATTCTATTTCTGACGTTAGAAAATTAAGCCTGGCCCCCAAAAGGGGCTGGGCTTTTTTGTAGGCAGATTAAGTTGATACTGAGAATAAAGTTAGTTTCATCGCCTTGCTTCGTGTTGGCAGTAAGTGCTGGTAGTTCGGGCTGTGAGCCCAAGATTGCGCGCACTCAAGATCCGGAAACTCTAGCTCTACAAATGCGCTAAAAGGTGCGCATTCCAACTCATTCCAAAAGAATTGGCTGATTGACCCCCGAGAGGCAATGGTGCCTTGGTATAGGGCTAGCGTTTGTCCAACCTGGCTACGATATTCCTCAAAAGCATTAGGATCATTTAGATGTATTAGGCCAATTACTTTAATAGTCATCATATCCCCTGATCATTTATTCTGCGAGTGAATAAGCACGCTATAGTGAGATATTAGATCCTTATTACGGCATGCGAGACACATATGAAAGTAGCATTTTTAGGCTTGGGCAATATGGGGCTGCCAATGGCTCTCAATTTAGTGAAGGCAGGATATCAGGTCACTGGATTCGATTTGGTTCAGGCGCATCTAGATCTCTTCAAAGCAGCTGGCGGCATTCCCGCGTCTAGCCTCCCAGAGGCGCTTATTGGGGCGGAGGTCATCATCAGTATGCTTCCAGCATCACGACATGTGGAGGGCTTATATTTGGGTGACTCGGGCTTACTTGCTGCTGCCAATCCAGAAGCCTTGCTAATAGATTGCTCTACCATCTCGCCTAAAGTGGCTCAAGCAGTAGCAGCTATCGCGAAATCCAAAGGATTCGCCATGATCGATGCTCCGGTATCGGGCGGTACTGCTGGTGCTCAAGCAGGAACGCTGACGTTTATGGTTGGTGGTGAGGTTAATGATGTTGAGCGGGCTCGCCCTTTCCTTGAAAAAATGGGTCAGAATATTTTTCATGCGGGGCCAAGTGGTAGCGGTCAAACCGTGAAGGTCTGCAACAACATGATGTTAGGTATTCAGATGCTGGGTGCGAGCGAAGCTTTGCGTTTGGGCATGGCTAATGGCATGGATCCGAGGGTGCTCTCGGAGATCATGGTGAAGAGCTCAGGCCGTAACTGGGTGCTGGAACTTTACAATCCATGCCCTGGCGTGATGAAGGACGCCCCATCCTCAAAGGGGTATGCTGGCGGATTTGGTGTGGATTTAATGCTAAAGGATCTGGGTCTAGCAATAGAGAGTGCCAGTGATCTCGACGCTAGCGTGCCGCTTGGCGAGTTATCTCGCCAACTCTATGAGGCTCATAGCAAAGCCGGCAATGGACAGCTGGATTTTTCTAGCGTATTTAATCTAAAGGTAGATTAAAGCGATACCGTTAAATACCGATCTTGCTTGGGCATCATCTCTCCAATGACGCGCGCATCCAAGAACTGGTGCTGTTTAAAGATCTGCAAAGCACTTTCTACAGTATCCGCACTGCAAGAAACCAGTAATCCACCGCTAGTTTGTGGGTCTGTGAGAAGTGCTTGTTGTGCGCCGCTAAATTGCTCCGGTATGGCAATATCTTTCCCATAGCTTTGCCAGTTGCGATCTGAGGCCCCTGTAATGATGCCTTGGTCAGCCAAACTTTCCACATTGGAAAGCAGGGGAACTTGTTGCCAGTGGATTCGAGCGGTAAGATTTGAACCGCGGGCAAGCTCTAAAGTGTGACCTGCTAGACCAAAACCAGTCACATCAGTAAGCGCATGTACGCCTGAGAGTTTTGCTAGATCTGGGCCAGCAGAATTTAGCTTGGTTGTATTGGCAATCATCTCTTGATAGCCGTCATTATCCAAAAGATCTTTTTTGAGGGCTGCCGATAAAATACCTACACCTAGTGGCTTCCCTAGGATTAGAACATCGCCAGCCTCAGCTGCAGCGTTACTCTTCACGCGTTTTGGATCAACTATTCCAATAGCGACTAAGCCATAAATTGGCTCAACTGAGTCAATCGTATGGCCACCAGCAATCGGGATACCAGCGCCGCGACAGGCTTCGGCACCCCCCTCTAGGATGCGTGCAATGGTAGCGTTAGATAAGATCTTAATCGGCATACCTACCAGAGCTAGCGCAAAAAGTGGTGTTCCGCCCATCGCATAGATGTCACTGATGGCATTGGTTGCGGCGATTTTTCCGAAGTCAAATGGATCATCGACGATGGGCATAAAGAAATCAGTTGTAGCAACAATCGCCTGACTGTCGTTGATCTGATAAACAGCTGCATCGTCAGCAGTCTCAATTCCAATCAAGAGCTCTTTTGGAAAGGGTAGTTGCGGAACGCCCTTGAGAATCTCTGAAAGAATACCCGGGGCAATTTTGCAGCCGCAGCCACCGCCGTGAGACAAGGAAGTAAGGCGAGGTTCTAATGATTGCGTTTTCATAGGTATAGCCATATGTAATGATTAATGAGACAGCGGTGGGTAATTATTGCCGTAACAGTAACTCAATCTTGCCCTTGAGTTCATCATCATCAGCATTCTCGATTGAGCCGATCCAGACGCCCTCAATACGACCCGTTTTACCCACTAGAAAACTGGTAGGGAGACCGCGCGCCTTCCAGGATTTATAGCTAGTACTGTTCCGATCTAGCAAGATTTCAACTGCATTGTCTGGGATATTATTGCCCTTCAAAAACTGAGTGATGCGGGGCTTCATCTCGGCAAGATTAATGGCTAGAACTTTAAATCCTTTGGCGCCATACTTTTCTTGTAGGTGAATCAACTCATCGAACTCTTCTCGACATGGCTCACACCAGCTTGCCCAAAAATTCACTAGGACAACCTTGCCCCTGAGATTATTTAAGTCTACCGCTTCTCCCGCAAGGTTATTTAGTAGAATCGCCGGGGTTTGCGTCAGTCCAACATAATTAGCGGGACGCCATTCAGCCAGAGCTGAGGTTGATTGAATAAGGCCGAGTGAAGCAATCAGAAGCGAGAGGGCTATGCCCCTCACGGTTCTTTGCGGCTTGATGTTATTCACTTAAATAAATGCTAATACAGTCAATTAACTGATGCGGCGACTAGTAATTTTGTATTTAAAGTTACCTGGATCTAAAGAGTCAAAGCGACCTTCTTTGTTTTCTGCCTGTGGGTACATCATGAAGGGAATCTCACCATTCTTGCCAAGCTTAGATCCGGGGAGGGCGATGTCATGATCGTAGTTGTAAGCCATCCAATTCATTTCCCAGTTGCCAAAGAGGTAGTCACGAATTGCCAATACCTTGGGATCATTGACTGCTAGGCCACCAGTTTCTTCTAGTATCACTTTGCGAACATCTGCTGGATCGACTGGTACCCAGCCATAGCCAGATGCATAAAACTCAGCGCGGCAATGCTGTGCTTTGGTGATATCGCCTGATTTACCAAGACTCTTATAGCCACGAGCAGAGTCTGCAATCCGAATGCCATACACATCCCGTGACGCTATGCCAACGGAACGCGCTAAGGCAACAAATACAGCGTTGATATCGGCGCATTTTCCACCAAGGTTATTCGTCTCCAGCATCAGCTTAACGTCGCCTTGACCGCAGCCACGTGTTTTTGCATCACGATGGGTGTTATCAACTACCCAGTTGTAAATTGCTTTCGCCTTCTCAACATCCGTAGCATTAGCCGGTAGATTTGCGATGCACTCGAGTGCCTTAGCTTTCACAATGCCATCTGTTGGCAGGTATTTTGTTCCACGCGTCCAGAACTTTTGCTCTTCTTTGGATAGTTTTAATGCCGGACTTGGGCTGGCCAGCTCTAAATGGCGATTGCGGGTACTTACCAGCATCGAAACCTGAACGGTATGGCTGGTGGCTGATTTATCCCACTGGGTCCACATCATGCGCGCTTGTTTGTCTGGTGTTTCAAAAATAGTGCTTACCGCTTGAGGATCGGGGCTATCGGTTTTGATGGCGATAGTTCTAAAGTAATCCGTGTTCATTACTAGTGGTAATGGAATCCAGGCCTGTGCAGCTCCGTTGGGTGAATCCAGGTTTATCTCTGTAATAATTTCATACGTTGTCCAGTCGGGTGCAGATTGTGCAAAAGCGCCGGCAAGAGGATTCAGTGCTGGAAGTGCGAATGCACCAACGATAGTTTTAATGGCTGAGCGACGATTAATAGTCATAACTTTATAGGGTATCTACTGGTTTATTGAAATCTATCCAAGGTTTAGAACTCATTTTACTGAATTTATCTGCTAAAACTTCGCTTTGGAGGGCTGCTGCGTTTGGCAGCGGGTTTGGCTCCGCCATTGCCACCGCCGGTATTACCGGGTCTTGGCTTTCTGGATTGCTGGTGCTGCTGACTTCTCAGTTGTATTGGTTGAGCAACGGCATTGGGATCTGGCTCAAATCCTGCAATCACTTCTTGAGGCAGTTTTTGCTTGATGAGTTTTTCAATGTCTCTGAGCATCTGATGTTCATCAACGCACACTAAAGATACAGCAACGCCATTTGAGCCCGCTCTGCCGGTGCGACCAATGCGATGGACGTAATCCTCGGAAACATTTGGCAAGTCATAGTTCACAACATGGGGAAGTTGATCGATGTCAATTCCACGTGCAGCAATATCGGTAGCTACTAAGACGGTAATTTTTCCATCCTTAAATTCTGCCAATGCCTTGGTGCGTGCGCTTTGACTCTTATTGCCATGAATGGCCATTGCTGTGATGCCATCCTTTTCTAATTGGGTGACTAATTTATTGGCGCCATGTTTAGTGCGCGTAAATACCAATACTTGTTTCCATTGATTGGTCTTAATCAAGTGAGCCAATAAAGGGTGCTTCTGAGTTCTGTCTACTGGATGAATCAATTGCGCAATAGCTTCATTAGCACTATTGCTACGGGCAACTTCGATGAGTGCTGGAGAATTGAGCAGGCTATCGGCCAAGGCTTTGATTTCGGTTGAGAATGTTGCTGAGAACAATAGGTTCTGGCGTTGCTTCGGCAGTGCGGCTAAAACTTTTTTGATGTCACGCAAGAAGCCCATATCCAACATGCGATCAGCCTCATCTAGCACGAGGATTTCAATATTGGTGAGTGAGACACAGTTCTGTGACATTAAGTCCAATAAGCGTCCAGGGGTTGCTACTAAGATATCTAGTCCTGCAGCAATCGCTTTGATTTGTGGATTGGCGCCTACGCCTCCAAAAATGACAGCTGATTTAAGGCCAGTATATTTTCCGTAAGTTTCTACTGATTCTTGAACTTGAGCAGCGAGTTCGCGGGTGGGGGTCAAAATCAACACACGCAACAGCCTTTTGCCGCTTCCAGTCTTCGCCGTTGAACTTAGTCGCTGCAAAATTGGCAACGTAAAGCCTGCAGTTTTACCCGTGCCAGTTTGAGCGGCGGCAAGTAAATCTCCGCCTTTTAGTACGGCGGGAATGGATTTTTCTTGAATGGGGGTGGGGCTGGTATAGCCTTCCTCGTTAATAGCACGAAGAATGGATTCTGATAAACCGAGATCTGTAAATAACATATGAGCCAAAGAAATATTGGCCCGTATTCAATTAAACGACTATCCCGGCCAATGGGGTGAGCTGCCACACTTATGGTGATTGCAGAAAGAGGCTCTATTTTAAGCTATCCAGGGCTTTTCTCGGAGGTATTCCATAGATTCGGCGTTAGTGCATTGGCGTAACTTGAGATAAATAATTTTTCAGAGCCGGTAGCGGGATCAAAAACTGCGCGCTGAATGCGCCCTATATTGCCCCCATAGACATGAATGCTAATGGAGATTTGATCACTCAAGTCATTGGCGACCACATGAATATCGTGTGTATTAGGTGATACGGTGGCCATTTGACCTGCCTGGCTAATAAAAGACTCACCAGGCTTGTAGCTTCCATTGGATTGGCGATGATAGTTGGTACTTCGCTCTTGGCCGCGAAGTTGGCCCACCATTCCCCAGACTGTATGGTTGTGGACTGGGGTTTTTTGGTTTGGACCCCACACAAAGCTGAGCACCGAAAATCGGTCTAAGGGATCAGCATAAAGAAGGTACTGCTGGTAATGCGCTGGATGCGGCGTACAAAAATTCTCTGGTAGCCAATCATCTGTGCTGATTAAGGTTTTCAGCAGTGCTCCACCCTTGGAAAAAACTACCTCTTCGCTCGGATTGGTTTCTAAGAGCAGGGCGAGATTTTTCACGAAAGTAAGTAGCTTTTCTTCTTGCATTATTGACTCCTCGGTATTCCAATAATTAATCAGAGGAAAACAACCAATCAGGCAAGCCCTTGGGCTTCAGCGTGGTTGTATCGACGCAAACAATGTGAAGCAGGGCGCTTGCAAGCAATTCTGGTTCTGTATTAGGGTTGACGCGCGTGGCGGTTTGCTTGACTGCAATTTGAGTGCGACCACGATGTTCAATTACTTGATCAATGCTCAATAAGTCATCAAGACGCCCCGGTCTATGAAAGTTCATGGTGATTTCTCGAACGGGAAGAACAATGCCAAACTCACCCACCAATTGACTTGGACTTAAGCCGCGTTGATATAACCATTCGGCACGACTCCGTTCGAATATCTCAAGATAGCGTGCGTGATATACAAAACCCGCTGCATCCGTATCGGAGTAGCAAACGCGAAAGAGAAAAGGGGTCGTGGTTGGTGAGGTCATGATCAGCGAGAAGTTTTAGATACTTAGAATCATATCGCGATGCGCAATGCCAGCTTCATCATAAATATTTCCCTCGGCATTAAACCCAAATTGCTCATAAAAAGGAATGGCAGATAGCTGGGCATGCAATTCGAACTGAGTAGTGCCCTGAGATACAGCGTTTTCAAGCAAAGCGCAGAGCAATTGCTTGCCAACACCTTGCCTTCGATATGCCAACAATACCGCCATTCGGCCTATGCGAGCTTTATGCCACGGCAAGATAACCAGGCGCGCCGTTCCAATGCATTGAGTGCCTAAGTAGGCTAGAGCGTGCTGGGCGATAGGATCAAATTCATCGAGCTCCATATCCTCGGGAATGCTCTGCTCTTCGACAAAAACAGCTCTTCGAACGGGGTAAGCCTCTTGATAGGCGTTTTGCCAGTTTTTAATCAGTATCACAGCATTTATCTGCTAATAAGGCTAAATTGAGTGGGAATCCCCCTAATGTAACAAAATGAGTTGTTAATGATGCGAATTATTGGCTGTAAGACTTATAAGCAAATCGCCGCATGGTTACAATCATCTAGTGGTGCTAGTTGATAGGCGCCCCTTATGAACCTTTATTTAGGAGTTATTTTGAAAAAATCTTTATTGGCTGCATTAGTTGCTTCACTCGGTTTAGTTGTTGCAAGTTCTGTATTTGCTCAAGCCCCAGCAAAAATGTTGCCATTGGCAGCTGAAGTAGCAGTGTTAACTGCAACGGTGGATTCTGTTGATGCGAAGAAGCGTATCGTAGTTCTGAAGGATGCCAATGGTAATTTGGTTCAAATGAATGTAGCCAAGCAAGTGAATGATTTGGATAAAGTGAAAAAGGGCGATGTGTTTGTTGTTGAACATGCTCAAGCGATTGCAGTAGGTTTGATTGCTGCGCCTAAAGATGCAAAGCCAGGTGTTTCTGGTGTGCGTTCAGTTGTGATTTCTGGCAAAGGTTCCGCTAAGCCATTTGAAGAAACTACTGATACTGTTTATGCGACTGTGAAGATCGGCACGATTGATGCAAAAACCCGTGTTGTGACATTTACATTGCCAACAGGCGAAAAGCAAAAGGTGAAAGTGGATTCAAGCGTTTTAGGGCTTGAGAAATTCAAGGCTGGCGATGATGTGATGGTTGAGTTTGTTGATGACACTGCTATTGGTTTTTCTACACCAAAGAAATAATTATTCATTAATTTGGCATTGCTAAATTCTGAAGTAGTGCAAAAAAAGGCCCGCCATGCGGGCCTTTTGCTTTAGAAAAATTTCCTGACATCAATGCTTAGCATTGGGGAAGAATAGTTGCTCGCCGCCTATTTGATAACTAGCAATCACGTCTTGTCCATTCTTGGAAATGAGCCAGTCAATAAATTCTTGGCCTTCTGCTTTTTTAACATGCGGAAATTTCGCTGGATTAACCAACATGACGCCATATTGATTAAATAGTTTTGGATCGCCTTGAACTAGGATTGCGAGATTGCCACGGTTCTTAAAGGAGAGCCAGGTCCCGCGATCCGCCAAGATATATCCATTCATGGCGGATGCAGTGTTCAATGCGGGGCCCATGCCGGCTCCTGTTTCCTTGTACCAAGAAAGGTTTGAGCCTACCGGTATACCAGCCCCCTTCCAATAGCGTAGTTCGGCGGCGTGTGTACCACTCTGATCGCCACGAGAGATAAATGTGGCTTGAGCAGCAGAGATCTTCTGAAGCGCGGCTTGGATATCTTTGCCGCCAGCAACTTTTGCCGGATCTGCTTTGGGCCCAATTAAGATAAAGTCGTTGTACATCACCTCATTGCGTTTGGTTGCATAGCCTTCACTAACGAATTTTTCTTCTGCTGGCTTATCGTGTACGAAGACCACATCAGCATCGCCGCGACGACCAATATCTAAGGCCTGGCCAGTGCCAACCGCAACCACTTTTACATCAATACCGGTTTTCATCTTAAAGATGGGCAATATGAAGCCAAATAAACCAGATTGTTCGGTGGAAGTCGTGGATGACACCACAATGCTTTTCTCTTGCGCAAAAGATGGGGTGCTTATCAATGTCAAAACAGCTATCAGGCCAATCAATGGGCTCTTAAATGAAAATTTCATCGGGGTTCGCTTCCTAGGGTATGTTCGGTTAAGATTTGTCATATTACAAAACATCAATATGCAAAAAATTACATATGAAAATTCAGATTCGGCCAACCCTCGTATTTGGTGCTAAAAGCGCAAGAGATCCAGCTGTTGTGGATTTAGTGTGGTTGACCGCTTTGTTAAAAGACATTGACCATGGCAAAACATTGATAGCAGCTTGTAAAAAGATGGGGCTTTCTTATAGAAATGTGTGGCAAAAACTCAACGATGTTGAGCGGGCCTTGGGTTTTAAGTTGATGGATCGAGTCAGGGGGCATGGCTCCCAGTTATCTGAATATGCCAAATACCTCATTCAATTTACCGATGATTTTGATCAACAGACGATGCGTTTGGGGCAGGCTAGCCTATCTCATCTTGAAGATGGGTTTGCTCAATTCAGGGCTAAGGCAAAAAATCAATGGCGAATGGCTAGTAGCAGCGATCAAGTGATTCAGAGGGCAGTGATGGATATTGGCGGCTTTGAGTTGATCACAGCCGGATCAGGGGAGGCGCTAGAGCGACTCTTTAATGATGAGGTTGATATTGCAGGTTTTCATGTTTCAGACCCTCAAAGCTCTCGGATTATTTCAAAGCGACTGAATCAAGAAGGCATGCAAGTCTTTCCGGTATTCAAGCGCGTTCAAGGGCTAATGGTTGCTAAGGGCAATCCACTCAATATTAGGGCTGCAACAGATTTATTGCGATCTAAGGTTCGCTTTATCAATCGTCAGAAGGGGTCGGGAACGCGGCTCTTGTTAGATACGATCTTAAGTAAAGAAGGTATTGATTCGCGAGAGATAGCGGGATATGAGAATGAGGAATTCACACACTCTGCTATCGCCATGTCGATATTAGCTAAAAAGGCGGATGTAGGTATGGGAGTTAAAAGTATCGCTATGGAGAATGGCTTGGATTTCATTCAACTAAAGGATGAAATCTTTTTCTTGGCTATGGGCGAAGAATTGACTGCAAATAAAGAGCTTGCCAAGCTGATGCGGAAAATTCGTAAGCTCTCTGGTGAAATCCCAGGTTATAAATCAATTGGCCTCAAGCGGCACATTGCTGGATGGTTATAAACTGACACCCATGAAGATAAGAATGTATGTTCTGGCTTTATTGGTCTTGAGCTTTATGACCTCGATTGCATTTGCGCAAACCATGACCGTGGCTGTTGCAAGTAATCTCAAGCCCGCATTTGAAGAGATCTATAACAATTTCAGACAATTAAACCCACAACCCCCAGCCATGAGAATTGTTTATGGCTCATCAGGCAATCTTGCTAGCCAGATGAAGCAGGGCGCACCCTATGACTTATTTATCTCCGCAGATGAATCCTTTCCCTTGAGATTGGCGGAGGAGGGGGTTACACGCGATCAAGGCGTAGTTTATGCATCAGGGCACCTCGCGCTCATTACAAATACTGCCGTTGGACTCCCCTTGAGCGCTGATCCTGAAGGCATTAAGACATTGCTGAGGGGCGCCATGAAGATTGCAATAGCCAATCCGGAGTTGGCGCCATATGGCAAAGCCTCAGTGCAATATCTAAAGGCAATAAATTTGTGGGGCGAACTTCAGGGCAAAGTGGTATTCGCAGAGAATATATCTATTGCTGCCGTTTATGTCAGTACTGGCGCAGTTAAGGTTGGTTTTACTGCCTTGTCTTTGGCTAAGTCCCCAGGGCTATCTGCGACGATTCAATATATTCCTTTGCCTGATGACTTATATACCCCTATCAAACAACGCATGGTGCTGAAGAAAGACGCTGTGCCTGCGGCGATTTCCCTCTATGGCTACCTCCAGGGCCCTGCCGCAAGGCAAGTCCTCATTAAAAACGGGTACTCCATCCCCTAACGGGCTAAATTCAGCTAATTTTTGATGCAGATCAAGGTTAGCTTGGGTTAAATCGCTGAATATTGGGCTTCCAGATAGTTTGGGGGAATGATATTCATTCTCATGCGGGGATATAATCAAAAGATACAGTCTAATCAGCAAATGCATCCATCTGATCAATGAATCTAGAAGAAATTCTCCCGGGCATTATTGCTCGCGTAAAGAAGATTGCCACCCAAAGTGGTCAGCAGGATGAAATTCGTAGTCAATTAGAGGATATTGGTTTTTTACCTGGTGAACGCGTGGAAGTACTCCGCAAGGGATTGTTAGGTCAAGGCCCAATCTTGATTCGGGTGGGTTCATCTACATTTGCTTTGAGGGAATCTGAAGCACGCATGGTTGAGGTGGAATCACTGTAAATATGTCTGAAGCAAAGATTCATTTTTTCCCTAGCGAGCCTCTAGTGGCTTTACTGGGCAATCCGAATTGTGGCAAAACCGCATTATTCAATCTGCTCACGGGAAGTCGCCAAAAGGTAGCCAATTACTCTGGTGTTACTGTAGAGAGAAAAGAGGGGCGCCTTACTCTCCAGTCGGAAAAAGTGATTCGTATTCTTGATTTGCCCGGAGCCTATAGTTTGTATCCCCGCTCCTTGGATGAACGGGTGACCTGCAATGTTCTACAAGGCAATGCGAAGGGGGAAAAACGCCCAGACCTGGTCTTGTGTGTTCTGAATGCAATGAACCTCAGGCGCAATCTGCGTTTAGTGCTGGCAGCCAAGCGCTTAGGGTTGCCTTGTATTGTGGTCCTGAACATGGCCGATGTAGCAAAGCGCCATGGGCTATCGGTAGACGCTAAGGCCTTATCGAAAGAACTGGGGCTACCTGTCATTGCTACGGTGGGCATTCAGTCAAATGGTGCTGATGAACTCAAGCACTTTCTCAGTGAGCTTGACTGGAAAAATTTATCGGCCTTACGCGCTGGCGATGTTGATGAAGAGTCCGCATTCCCTCTGAATCATTCAGCCCATACCGAATCTGACAACGTGCAAGTGCACCAAATTCTGAAAAACATCGGGTTGGATCAAGTCATCCCAGATCGATTGAGTGATCGACTGGATGCAGTCTTGCTGCATCCCGTTTTTGGCCCACTTATTTTAGCCATCGTCCTATTCTTAATCTTTCAGGCTGTATTTGCTTGGGCTACTTTACCCATGGAGGCAATTAAGGCTAGCGTGGATTGGTTGGGTGCCTTACTGACTCAGTTGCTACCTAATAATTGGTTGCGTAGTTTATTGATTAACGGAATTTTAGCTGGTGCTGGCGGGGTATTGGTTTTCTTGCCTCAAATTTTGATTCTGTATTTTTTCATCCTCATTTTGGAAGAGTCAGGCTACCTTCCACGTGCCGCTTACTTGTTGGATCGCTTAATGGGAAAGGTTGGCCTATCAGGCAGATCTTTTATTCCGCTGCTGTCTAGTTTCGCTTGTGCCATTCCTGGCATTATGGCTACGCGCAGTATTTCCAATGCACGAGATCGCTTGGTGACAATTTTGATTGCACCGATGATGACGTGCTCAGCGCGTCTCCCTGTATATGCATTATTAATCTCTGCTTTTATTCCTGAACGTAAATTGTGGGCCGGACTGGATTTGCAGGGGCTGGTCCTTTTCTTGTTGTATGTAGCCGGCATCGCGGGCGCCATGATGGTTGCTTGGATATTAAAACGCTTTACCAGTGAAAAATTTCAGCTTAATGCACTCATGATGGAATTGCCAAGTTACCACTTGCCCCGTCTCGGAAACTTGTTCATTGGTTTGTGGCAACGGGCAGAAATCTTCTTGCGTAGGGTGGGCGGCATTATTCTCATCATGACTGTGTGCTTATGGGCGCTTTCGAGTTTTCCACTTCCCCCAGAAAATGCCACTGGTTCACCGATTCAATACAGCATTGCTGGAATGATGGGTAAAGCCTTATCAGTTGTTTTTGCACCCATTGGATTTAATTGGCAGATTAGTATTGCTTTGGTTCCTGGCATGGCAGCGCGTGAAGTCGTGGTGAGCTCTTTGGCCACCGTGTATGCGCTTTCCAGTTCGGGTGTGGATGCAGCAGATGCCTTGGTGCCTTTAATTTCCAAAGGTTGGAGCTTGGCAACCGCTCTATCCCTTCTCGCCTGGTTTGTATTCGCGCCGCAATGTTTATCGACGATTGCAGCAGTCAAAAGGGAGACTGGTGGCTGGAAGATTCCAGCAATCATGCTTTCATACCTCTTTGGTTTGGCATATCTAGCGGCATTTGTGACCTACCAAACCGCTATGTATCTCGGGCTTTCTTAACCGCCGATTTCACTCTTATTTAAGCTGCTTCATGGAAATTGTTTTCCCGGATACTATTGGCTACTGCGCTGCATTCTTGACTACGATTGCATTTCTGCCGCAAGCCATTCAATCATGGCGAACCCGGGATCTTTCTGGAATCTCGGTTGGTATGTATAGCTTATTTACGGTTGGAGTTGGTTTGTGGCTAGTCTACGGCCTCATCATCGAAAAGTGGCCTTTGATTTTGGCGAATGCCTTAACCTTTGCCCTAGCCTTCAGCATCCTGCTATTAAAGGTTCGGTCTACTAGGCGGCCAACAGAGCATTTGCACAAGTGATGTCATAATTAATCCGCACAATAATTATTAGAAAATAGACGCTAATCTGAAAGGTAATTCATGAGCACAACATTTGTTATTGATCCTCCTATTATTCCTTCTTTACCGGTGGTGGGTGATGCCCGTCGCTTTGCTGTGAATCGCATTTATTGCGTCGGCCGTAACTACGCTGACCATGCACGGGAGATGGGGCATGATCCTGATCGTGAGCCACCATTCTTTTTTATGAAGCCGGCAAACTCCATCGTGACTGATGGCAAGGATATGCAATACCCCAATCTCTCTCATGATGTGCATCATGAGATTGAGATGGTCGTTGCAATCGGCACGGGCGGTGCGAATATCTCTGCCGACAAGGCGCTTGAGCATGTATATGGTTACGGCGTTGGTTTGGATATGACTCGCCGTGATTTGCAGGGTGAGGCTAAAAAGATGGGCCGCCCTTGGGATACTGGCAAGGCGTTTGATCAATCCGCACCCTGTGCTGCTATTACTCCTGCAACTCAGTGCGGTCACCCAAATAAAGGTATTGTCAAATTACTTGTGAATGGTGAGGTACGACAAGAGGGTGATTTAAATCAATTGATTTGGAATGTGCCAGACACTATTGCTTATCTCTCCACTTTATTTACCCTTGAACCGGGTGATTTGATTTTCTCAGGCACTCCAGCAGGTGTTGGTCCCGTGAAAAAAGGCGATGTACTTGAGGGTACGGTTGAGGGCCTGACACCGCTTCACATCAAAATTGTTTAAATAATTGAAGTTAACTAAAAGCAATTAGAGGTGAGGATGAAAGCAATGCATCGGACTATAAATACACTGTCAACTACTTTGGCTTTAGTGCTTAGCAGTGCGATGCTTACTGCTTGCACTACGGCTGATCAAGTAAAGACGGATGCAGTAGTGCCCAGTCTTTATGTGGATGCCAGCCCCTTGGATCTTCGCTTAAGTGACTTGCCTTATCCATACCCGGTCAAGGAGTTTAAAACCTCTCTCCAGGGTAGGTCAGCCATTATGGCCTTCATGGATGTGCCGTCAGTAGGTAGGCAGAGGGGGGTAGTCGTTTTATTTCATGGGAAGAATTTCTCAAGCGACTATTGGGCATCAACGATTGCAGGCTTAACGAAAGCCGGTTATCGCGTGATTGCACCAGATCAAATAGGTTTTGGAAAATCCTCCAAACCAGACGTGACCTATCACTTTGATGATCTGGCCAACAATACGCAATCCTTATTGATGTCCCTTGGTATTCATAAAGCTTCTGTTATTGCTAATTCAATGGGCGGTATGGTCGGCATTCGCTTTGCCCGCCTTTACCCGCAGGTAGTGCAGAAGCTGGTGCTAGAAAACCCGCTGGGTCTTGAGGATTACAGTCAAGATATTCCAGCCCAAACCAATGAGAACTTATTAAAGCTAGAAATGGCTCAAACTGAAACGAGTTATCGCCGTTTTCTTCGATCTTACTTTCCAGTTTGGCAACCCAGCTATGAGCAATTTGTCGGCGTGTATGTCCGAGTGCAAAAAGGCCCCGATTACCCGGCTTATGCAAGAGCATCCGTATTAACTTACCAAATGATTGCTGAAAAACCGGTGGTTGGTGACTTACCTCAGTTGAAAATGCCGGTACTCTTGATTATTGGGCAAAAAGATAGAACGGTATTTGGTCGTCGCTTTGCTCCCCCTGAGGCCGTTAAGTCCTTGGGTAATTTTCCGGAGTTAGGTCGCAAGGCGGCCCAAGCGATCCCGAATGCCAAACTCGTTCCTTTGGATAATGCTGGACATGTCCCGCATATTGAAGTGCCCGATGCGTTTATGCAGGCGGTCGTGAATTTCTTAAACGCGAAACCCTAACCAAAAGCCCGCCAGACCCATCTACTGACCCAGCCATTTTGCCGGGCGCCCCTCAAGGAAGGCGTTAACCCCTTCTTTGAAGTCGATACTGTTGTAAGTCTCCCTCATTAATTCAGTGCAATCTGGTAGATTGCTCTCCATCAAGCGCGCCAAGGTAACTTTGCTCGCTTTTTGTGTAATAGGGGCTAAGACTGCCAATTGCATGGCTAAGGCTTCAGCTACCTCCGTAATCTCAGCGGGTAAGGTGGTTTGATAGAGGTAGCCAGTGCTGAGTAATTCTGGTGCCTTAATCAATTCCGCGGTGAGTAGCATGCGCTTGACCATGGGTACGCCTAAATGATTTGTGATCCATGAAAGATTGCTTGGTGATAGGCAGTTACCTAAAGTTTTTGCTACTGGGATGCCAAATCTAGCGTCAGAGGTGGAGATCCTGAAATCACATGCGGTCGCAATGAGGAGGCCGCTACCAACCGCCAATCCCTCAATCAATGCAATCGTTGGAATTGGTAAGTGTTGCAGTGAATAAAAAATGGCATCGACCGCCACTTCGTAAGCCTCATTTTCTTTGAGCTCAACAAACTGCTGAATATCACTTCCAGAGACAAAGGCTTTGTCTCCAGCCCCTCTAAAAATGGCTACTCGAATCTCTGCATTATTCGCGAGTTCATCGCAGATGCGTTTAAGTTCCTCATACATGGGCCAAGTTAAGGCATTGCGTGCAGTTGGATTATTGAAGGTGATGCGGGCAATGGATCCGTCAAGTTCTAGATGAATGCAGGGTGGGGCAGTATTCATAGCCTCATTCTATACAAAGACCTTGTTAAACCACTGTTTTTAAGGCCGATCCCATCCTGAGATAGAATTCCCTTTATGTATATGTTCCTCCCTTTTCTGACAGCCTTCATCGGCCTCGTCCTTGTCTGGTTTGAGAAACGGCTGGCTGGTTTAGTCTCGCTTGCTATTACTGTTGGCATTCTGATGTTTTGGTTCCACATCCATGCTACTACTCACCTCAATATCAGTCTGTGAGGAAACATGAGTAAACTTTCCTTTCCTTCCTTAGCCGCGTTAGGTAATCAACTTGCCTTGCTTGCCATCATCGGCATGCTGTCGTATGCCTTTGTTGACCAACTCTATTTTAGTGAATTGCCTTGCCCGCTGTGCTTAATGCAGCGCATGGGTTTTGTCATCATTGGCTTTGCCTTGGTGTTAAACATTCGTTGTGGCGCACATTCATCGCACTATGGTTGGGGAATTATTGGTGGCTTAGTGGGAATGATGGTGTCCTTACGTCAAGTGCTGTTGCATGTCTTACCTGGTGATGCGGGATTTGGCGCTACCTTCCTAGAATTGCATTTCTATACCTGGGCTTTTGTCGGGTATGTTGGCCTTTTGGGTGGCCTCGCTATTTTGTTGATGTTACCTAATCGCGATGTGCGATCACGCACTCACCTGGCAAATTTCCTGGGAATTATTTTTATCCTATTAGTGTTTGCCAATCTCATTTCTACGTTATTGGAGTGTGGCATCGGTCCTTGTGCTGATGATCCTATTAAATACGATGGTTGGATCTGGTTGCGTATGCGTTTTGGTTTTTAATTCTTTGTTGGTTTTCTCATGAAGTTAATCTTGAGGGTAATGAGGGGTTTTGTATTTGCTTGTATTGGCTTCAGCATTTCCTCTCTAGCGCAAACCCAAGTTCAGCAAACATCCAATATCGCTTGGCCCAAACAGCCCATTCGGATCGTGGTCACATTCACCCCAGGCGGGGCGCCAGATATTTTGGCTCGCGTATTGGCTGAGAGTTGGCAGAAAAGTTTAGGTGTGCCCGTTCTGGTTGAAAATCGTCCTGGCTATGGTGGGAACATTGGCGCCGATCTGGTGGCTAAGAGTGAGCCTGATGGCTACACCTTGTTGATCGGCACTGTTGGTATCCACGCGATCAACGGCGCCCTGTATGAAAAAATGTCCTTTCATCCGGTGAATGATTTCACACCCATTAGTTTTTTGGCGAGCACGCCCAATGTGTTGGTTGTGAACAAGCGGCTGGGTATTCATAATATTCATGAGTTGATTGAGTTGGCGAAAGCGAGGCCAAATGAGCTCACTTTTGGATCGTCTGGTATTGGCACTTCTCTGCATATGTCTGGTGAATTGCTTAAAGAAATGACAGGTGTACAGATTCGTCATATTCCCTATAAAGGTAGGGCGCAATCCCTCCCAGATTTGATTAGTGGTCGCATCACTATGCTTTTCGATAATTTGTCCTCCTCCTTGCCCTTAATTAAGACTGGTGAGATTCAGGCATTAGGTGTTACGACCTTAAAACGCGCGCCTGCTGCGCCAGAGATACCGACATTGGCAGAGCAGGGTTTGCCTGGATTTGAGGCAATTTCATGGTTTTGCCTCATGGCGCCCGCGCATTTACCGACCAGCTTGCAAAGGCGCTTAAATGGCTTAACGCGCCAAACCCTTAATCAGCCAGATGTCAGGGCGAGACTGCTTGCCAGCGGTCTAGAGCCGGCACCCGGAAGCCCTCAGGAGCTCACCAAATTGATTCAATCTGAGGCTAATAAATGGGGTAGAGTTATTTACAAATCAGGCGCAAAATTAGAGCAGTGAGGATTTATAGAGAAGCAATAAATATTCCAATAAAACTTTAATTCTTGTCAGCTTGGATTTAGATCAAGCGTTAATGGTAGTAGGAGGCGACCAACTAATGGGGTCCACTATGAAAACAAATCAACAACATTTCAAAATAGGCCTTTCCAAGGCGCTTCTTACGCTCGTAGCGATGGCTGGCTTATTTGCTGCCGCTCCGGTGACCGCGCAAGCAGGTCGTGTTGGCTGGGCAGTTTCTGTTGGTGGGGGCTATGGCGGTGGTTGGCGTCCTGCGGCATATGGTCCAGGCTGGGGTCCGGGTTGGAGGGGTGGGTATTACGGTCCAGGCTATGGTTATCCGTATGCGGCAGGCTACTATTCCGCACCCGTTGTATATGCAGCTCCGCCTGTGGTTGCTTATGTGACACCGCAACCGATGGTGCTTGCAACACAGCCACAAGCTCCAGTTTGGTATTACTGCCAATCTAGTGGCCAATATTTCCCTTATGTACAAAGTTGTGCATCGGGTTGGCAAACGCAGCCCGCAATGCCGCCGTCTAGCAATATGTCGCCTAAGCAGCGGAACAATAATTAAAGCAATTCAATATATTTATGTGATTTAAGGATTTAATATGAAACGAACCGTACTGACCCTCGCCATCATTAGCTCTTTAGCTGCCTGCGTTTCGGCGCCAACTGGTCCTACGATTGCGATCATGCCGCGTGAAGGCAAGCCTTTTGAAGTGTTTCAGCAAGAAGACCAGCAGTGCCGTGAATTTGCTGCAAATGCGGTCAAGGACACTAGTAATGCTGCTTTAAAAGAAGGTGCCACTAGCGCAGCCATTGGTGCCGCCTTGGGTGCTGCAGCTGGTGCAGTCATTCAGGGGGGAAGCAGTCAGAACATTGGAACCGGAGCAGGTATCGGCTTATTGGGTGGAGCTGCAATGGGCGCCATGAATTCAGCTGGTAAGCAAAATCAATCTCAGGCTCAGTACAACATTGCCTATCAGCAGTGCATGTACTCTAAAGGCAATCAAGTACCGAGTTACCCAACGCAGGGTGGCTCTAATTACGCACCTCCCGCCAGAAATCCCGCTGGTGCTCCAAGCGGCTACAAGTCAATTCAGTAAATTCAACAGGCGAATTTCGCGAACTTAAACTTCGACCGGCGGATGCGTCTTCTCAAAACGTGCCGCCGTTCTTCTAAACAGATAGAGCAGCAATATCGCTGCTAGTCCTAGGCTCATACTATTGCCAGCCCAAAATCCATTCGCACCTTGTAAAAATTTTGGGGTATTACCAAATACATTAAAGCCCATTAAGTAGCCGCCGCAAAGTCCTACACCCCAGAGTGATCCCGCATAAATGACCATCGGCCAGAAGGCGATGCGATAGGCGCGCAATATAAAGGCCGCAGTGATCTGCAAAGCATCAAAAACTTGATAAAAGGCGATAAATAAAAATAGCGGAATCGAAAATGCCTTGACGGCTGCCGGTGGGTCGTAAAGGTCTAGTAGTTGTACTCTAAAAATCCATACTGCAATCCCAATGGAAATGCACAGCGTTGTAGTGAAGAATACTGATGACCAGCCGATTTCTTCGGCGCGCTCTGGTTTGTTGGCGCCAATGGATTGAGAAACCAATGTCATGGTGGCGATCGAGAGAGATAGAGGTACCATATAAATGACGGTACCCATATTGGCCACGATTTGATGGCCCGCCAATGCCGTGGTGCCAAGACGCGCAATAAACAGCGACATAAAAGTAAATGATGTCACTTCAATTAGGTAGCTAAATCCAATGGGTGCGCCTAATTTAAGTATGGTCCAGATTCGATGCCAATCTGGCCAACTAAAACGCGCAAAGATTTTAAAAGGGCGGTAGAAGCCATCAAAGAGCACAAAGCTTAAAGTGATGATGAGCCAAAACCAATTGACAATGACAGTCGCCACCGCGCAACCAGGTCCACCCATTCCTTCAATGCCAAGACCGCCATAAATAAATAATAGATTAAGCGGTAGCTTTAAGCTCAAGCCTATTAATTGCACCACCGTAATTACTGCCGGCCTAGAGACGGCATTATGCAATGCCATCAGGACGCGCATCGCCATACTAGCCGGTAAACCAATCGCCAGAATATCAAGATAGAGGCGTGCCTTGGCTTCAATGTCAGGGCTGACTTGAGAGATCTGCAAAAGGTGATCCGCGTTAACCAAGATAAGGGCGCCCAACAGCGTCAAGCCAAATGCCAGCCAAGTAGCCTGTCGAACCTCTTCGCCAATGTCGCCATAACGTTTGGCGCCAAATAGTTGACCGGCAATTGGAGCAAGAGCAGAGATTACGCCGGTGAGGCCCACATAAATGCTGATGAAGATAGCTGAAGCCATCGCCAACGCCGCTAAATCATCAGCAGAGTAGCGTGCTGTCATGGCGGTATCTAAAACACCGAAGGTAATGACGGCTAACTGACCAATCAGTAATGGACCAGCTAATTTTAGTAGGGAGGGAACGTCCTCACGCAAACGCGATAACTTAAAGTGCATCACGACTTGTTATTGACTGGTGGAAGTGATTTGATAGAGGCGGAGTCGCTCATCGCGGTCAGAGGCGCGACGATCCTCCCATAGCAATTCAATTTTCTTTTTGTTAAGGCTGGCATATGCCTTCGCCTCTAATGAGCTATGGGTAAGCATCAGATTACAGCTGGGATCATCTCTGAGTGGCAACTTTGTAAAGTAGCTGAAGGAGGCTAATTGGGCTGAGCCCAGATTGCTTGTATCAATACACCCTGGGGTATTAGCCACAATATGTTCTAGGCGATCGGATACGTAGCGATACGTTTTAGCGTAATTAATCGTTGGTAGCCAGAGCGTCATCAATAATACCCACATCAGCGTAGTGCCAGAAGCGGAGATGATGAGGCAGCGCCAGATTTCTTTTGGAGCGCGGGATGTTCTCCAGCGCACGATGGCTAGCCATATTCCAGTAATGATAATGGCGACGATAAAGCCAATGTAGTCAAACTTTGCCTGAAAGCCTGGCAATAGTCGCGCTAAATTTGCAGCAGTTGTTTCTGGAAAGCCGGTTACTTTTGCTAGCCAAACAATCCAAATAGCCAAGGCAATCATGGTAAAGCTAAACATCGCAAACCAGTCTATAAAGCTAATGAGGCTGCGCTTCAGAATCGGTAAGCTAAATGCAGCGATGATCGACAGGCTTGGAATCAAAATGATGAGGTCATGTTCGTTCGCCTCCAGTCTAAAGAGGACATAAATTAAACAACCAACAAATAAGCTCAGCGGAATACAGAGATGTGGCGCGCGCCATTTGCCTGCTTCCTTGACGCGACCCCAGTGAGCCAAGGAGATAATGGCTAATGGCCATACTGGCCAGGCATATGCCCAGAAGTTCACACTCAAAAAACCAAGGGACTCCATTGAGGGGGTGGCGCGCATCTCTGGCATGTTGCGCCAGCCTTCTTCGGCGATATGGCGCCACTCAGGCGTGAGATTGCCGAAATACCAAAGGGCGGGCCAGACAGCAAAACCAATTAAGCCCAAGACTGTGCTGGTTAATGTCCAGCGAAAACGTAACTTTGCATTACTGGCGATCACCGCAATAATGGTCGCGCTCACGACAATGAGGCTCAGCGTAAGATTGCTGGATAGGGCTACGATGGCAACGCCAAGGCCTGTCCATAAACCGCCTTGCCATGGCTTGTCCAGGCCTCGCACTGTGCCATACAGCAGGATGCTGATACCCATCAGTTCTGCCATCATGGGTGTGGTTTCATGCGCACGCTGCGCAAGTCCCACGCAAGCCAAGAAAATCAATAGGGCGCCATCAGCCAAGGTCATGCCATAGTTTTTTCGACCAGGCTGGCCGCCTACGGCCAATACCATCGGCTGCACCTCTGGGCGACGACCTAACAAGTAAGTCGCATACCAAATAGCCAGAGCAGACGCAAAGAAGCAGATTGCCACATAGATGCGTGCGGCGTTAGCTGCACCCATCAGCGGACCGAAGAGATCCATGAGGGTGGCGCCCAGCCAATAAGGGAATGGAGAGCCAAGAGAGACATCGCGGCCAGCAAGATGAGGAACAATCCAATCAAGTGCTTTGCCGTGCTGCAAAGTCCACATGCCACCAAAGCCAATTGCATCTTCGTTCTTCCAGGGATCGCGTGCGAAGAGGCCGGCAAAACCATAGACCAAGGTCAACGCAAAAATAATGATGCGTGGAATCGAGGTGGTGGCAGCGGCGGTGAGTTTAACCATACGATAGGTGGCTCAAGTAGGATGGCGCAATTAGTGCATCTAAAATAAGTAATAAAAAAGGCAGCAAACGCTGCCTTGATTATCTTGCAGGGGGAGAGCTAATGCCCAACCCCTGTTTTGAGTAAGTCTGTTGTTAAGCCTTCTTTTTGGCTGGCTTTTCAGCAGCCTTGGCTTCTGCAGCAGCAGCTTTTTTCTCAGCAGTTTTGGCAGCGCCATCACCACTAGCTTTAGCAACTGCTTTAGTGCCGAATTTCTGACGGAATTTCTCAACGCGACCGGCAGTATCCATAATCTTCTGGGTACCAGTGTAGAAAGGGTGTGACTCAGATGAAGTCTCGATCTTGGCCAATGGATATTCATT
>CANCBK010000020.1 GCA_947374315.1 Burkholderiaceae bacterium
GGGTGGATGGGCAGGTAGCGCAACTCCTAATTGCGACTGATATTTCCATGCGAATTGAAGCAAATGATTTGGCAAGACAGCAAGAGGAGCGCATGCAATTTTCCAGCCGCCTAACTACGATGGGTGAAATGGCTTCTTCATTGGCGCACGAATTGAATCAACCCCTTGCCGCGATCTCCAATTACTGTATGGGTGTGGCAAAAAGATTGCAGGGGAACTTAGATCCAGACCTGGAGAAAGATATTCTGCCTGCATTAGAAAAGGCATCAGGTCAAGCTCATCGGGCTGGAACGATCATTCAGCGGATTAAAGGCTTCGTAAAGCGCAGTGAGCCCCAACGCAAGTCCTGCTTCATCAGTGAGATCATTAACGATGCGGTTGGATTGGTTGAAATTGAAGCCCATCGACATCGCTTAAGCATCAATGCCCACATAGCTGAAAATCTTCCGGCGGTAGATTTGGATCCAGTCCTCATTCTGCAGGTCTTGGTCAATCTACTCAAAAACTCGTTGGATAGCTTAAGGGAGGTTTACCCCCTCTCCTCACGCTGGTCAGCCCCTCCTGTCACTATTTCGGCGGATTTAGATACAAGCACCTTCCCGGCAATGCTTCGCATTCAAGTAACAGACGCAGGGGCTGGAATAGCGGAATCAGTAATTCAGCGTATGTTTGAGCCCTTTTTTAGCACTAAAAGTGATGGTATGGGCATGGGCTTGAATATTTGCCGGTCTGTGATCGAATCCCATCAAGGGAGACTGTGGGCCAAAAATCACATGGATGCAGAACATACCAAACTCTCTGGCTGCACCTTTACAATACTCCTACCCCTAGAATCACTGGACTCAAAGAGCAATATTTAATTTACGCATTTTTCGATTTATCTGTGAAAGCCAATATGAATATCAGTGCCGCTAACAAACCCAATCAAGCTGAAGTGGTTTATGTTGTCGATGATGATGAGGCCGTTCGTGACTCCCTCACATGGTTGCTAGAAAGCAATGGTTATGTAGTTCGCTGTCACGCAAGTGCCGAGCGATTCTTGCAGTCCCTGCAAAGCACTGATAAATCTACGATCTCTTGCGCCATCTTAGATGTCCGAATGTCGGGCATGTCTGGCCTTGAATTACAAGAGCGCTTAATTAGTGAAAACTTACCAATGCCAGTCGCATTTATCACTGGTCACGGCGATGTCTCTATGGCAGTTTCAACTATGAAGCGTGGCGCGGTAGATTTTATTGAAAAACCTTTTAAAGAAAATGACCTCTGTGGCTTAGTGGATCGCATGCTTGCTAAAGCTCGAATTGACTATTCACAAGCAAGTCAACGAAAAATTACTCAAAGCCTTCTCAGTAAGCTGACTGGTCGTGAGCGCCAAGTGCTTGAACGAATTGTCGCCGGCCGCTTGAATAAACAAATTGCGGATGACTTAGGCATCTCCATTAAAACAGTGGAAGCGCATCGCGCCAATATCATGGAGAAGTTGAACGTTAATACCGTTGCCGACCTTCTTCGCCTCGCACTCTCAGACCCACAGCCAAGTTAATTTCACCATGCCAGCACAGTTACTCGACGGCGTCGCCTTGTCAAAAAAAATACGCACTGAAATCGCCGCACGTGGCGTGATTGTTACCGCCAAAGGTGTAAGACCTGGATTGGCGGTAATCGTGGTTGGCGAGAATCCCGCCAGCCAAGTCTATGTCAGAAATAAAGTGAAGGCTTGTGAAGATGTGGGCTTCCATTCGGTTCTCGAACGTTATCCTGCTGAGTTGGGCGAAGAAGAATTACTTGCCCGTATTGCCAGCCTTAACGCCGACCCATTGATTCATGGGATTTTGGTTCAATTACCACTTCCTGAGCACATTGCTGCAGAGCATGTTCTAGAAGCTATTGCCCCCGAAAAAGATGTAGATGGTTTCCATGTTGCTAATGCTGGCGCCTTGATGGTGGGCCAACCAGAATTCAAGCCCTGCACCCCATATGGGTGTATGAAGATTTTAGAAAGTATTGAGTACCCGATTCGGGGTGCGCACGCCGTGATCGTCGGCGCTTCTAATATTGTGGGCAAGCCTATGGCAATGCTCCTGCTCCAAGCGGGTGCAACAGTGACTATCTGCAATAGCAAGACCCGTGACTTAGCTCATCACACTAAGGATGCAGACATTTTGGTCGTGGCTACTGGTAAACCTAAAATGATCACCGGTGACATGGTTAAGAATGGCGCCGTTGTGATTGACGTGGGCATCAATCGCTTGCCCGATGGCAAACTCTGTGGTGACGTTGATTTTGATGTCGCAAAAAACATCGCCGGCTGGATTACCCCAGTTCCCGGCGGCGTAGGCCCGATGACTATCACCATGCTACTCATGAATACCTTGGAAGCTGCAGAAAAGTCATCCAGGCTTTAGTTTTGATAAATTAACCGCCACTTCATTGGCAAAATTTTCTGCCGTCCATTAAGCTATAGGGATGATCAAATCAATCACCCCACAGTTATCTGCTGAACTACAACAAAATCCATTAACATCGTTTGGTAAGGGTATAGCCGCTTACCCTGAAGTTAAGCCAGAGCATATTGCCCCCGCAATTGATTTTCTTCTTGAGCAAGCGCAACAGGCCGTTGATCATGCGATTAGCCTCAACACCCCTTCGACCTGGAATGCGTTGGTCGAGCCCCTTGAAGATGCCACTGAATCCCTCGGTCGCTCATGGGGGGTGATTTCTCATCTCAATAGCGTTGCTGATACGCCCGAGCTAAGAGCTGCCTATGGCGAAATGATGCCTAAGGTTACCGCTTTCTTTTCTAGTCTAGGGCAAAATTTGGCGCTTTATCAAAAATTCAAAGAGCTCAATCAAAGTGCTGACTTTCCAAAACTCAGTGCTGCACAACAAAAGGTGATTGAGAACTCTTTAAGAGATTTTCGTCTTGGTGGCGCAGAACTACCGGATTCACAAAAAACGAGATTTGCTGAAATCCAAGATGAGCAAGCCCTATTGGGCAAAGCATTTTCAGATCACGTCTTGGATGCCACCGATGGTTTCATCCATGTAATTCACACCCCCTCTGAGATCGCTGGACTCCCAGAGGATGCTATCGCCGCAGCCGCTGATCTTGCGGAACAAAAGAACCTGCAAGGCTGGGCATTTTCATTGCACTTCCCCTCTTACTATCCTGTTATGCAATATGCAGAAAACCGTGATCTACGACGTCTTATGTACGAGGCATATATCACCCGCTCTTCAGAAATTGCAGCTGAGTATGGGCATCAACGATTGGATTGCGACAATACAGAGAACATGCTAGCCCAGCTAAGATTGCGGGATGAGGAGGCGCGTATGCTGGGTTTTGAGAACTATGCCTCGCTAAGTTTGGCCCCCAAGATGGCAAATGATGTAAAGGAAGTGGATTTCTTCTTGAGCAATTTTGCGACCCGCGCTAAACCCTTTGCAGAAAAAGATTGGGATGAGCTGCAACAGTTTGCTAAAACTACATTAAATATAGAGGGCGGCATTGAACCTTGGGACACTGCGTTTGCATCTGAGAGACTTAAGCAAGAGCGCTACGCATTCTCCGAAAATGAGTTGAAACAATATTTTCCCTTGCCGAAAGTATTAGAGGGGTTATTTGGCGTGATTCAAGCTCTATTTGGTGTTCAAATAAAAGCTACTGATCTTCCAAAATGGCATGCTGATGTGCAATCTTTTTCGGTAAACAATGCTGCCGGTGAGGTTCAGGCTTATTTTTATTTAGACCCTTATGCACGCCCCGGAAAAAGAGGCGGCGCTTGGATGGATGATGCTAGAGGTCGCAGAGAGTTGGCTAATGAAGAAATTCAGATTCCTGTAGCCTACCTAGTATGTAATTTTGCAGCCCCTGTAAAAGTGGATGGCATCATGCGCCAGCCAACGATTACTCACGACGACGTCATCACCCTCTTTCATGAGAGTGGTCATGGTCTTCACCACTTGCTGACTCAAGTAAGCGCTTTAGGAGTCTCCGGAATTAATGGGGTCGAGTGGGATGCCGTAGAGCTACCAAGTCAATTCATGGAAAACTTCTGCTGGGAATGGCAGGTGCTAGAGACCATGACTGCCCATGCAGAAACTGGTAAATCATTGCCAAGGGATCTGTTTGACAAAATGCTCGCTGCTAAAAATTTCCAAAATGGCTTGGCGACTTTAAGGCAGATAACTTTCTCCCTAGTAGACTGGCGCATGCATTCTAGCCTTAATGTTAAGGATGCAAAGGGCTTGGCCGTATTAGATCTTTCTAGAAAAATTGCGGGTGAATTTAATGTTATCCCTCAACCAGAAATCTCTCGCTGGCCAAATACCTTTAGCCATATTTTTGCTGGTGGATATGCGGCTGGCTATTACAGCTATAAGTGGGCTGAAGTCCTTTCCGCGGACGTCTATGCTGCTTTTGAAGAATCCGCCAAATTGACTGGCAGCATCTTAGATGCTGAGACTGGTAAACGATACCGCACTGAAATTTTAGAGGTGGGTGGTAGCCGCCCAGCCGCTGAATCCTTTAAGGCATTTAGAGGTCGTGAGCCAAGTATTGATGCCTTGTTACGACATGGCGGCTTAGCAAGCAAATTAAACGCGTAACTCTGCAATGACGGGGGCATGGTCAGAAGGTTGCTCCCAAGTACGAGGCTCTTTATCGATCAAGCTCGCGCTACATTTTTCTTTTAATGGTTCGCTTAAGAGGATATGATCAATTCGCATTCCAGCATTACGTCTAAAACCCATCATGCGGTAATCCCACCAACTAAATGATTTTGGCGCTTGCTCAAACATGCGGAATGAATCAGTTAGGCCCAACTCTAGTAGTCGCTGAAATGCATCACGCTCCGCTGGAGATACCAAGTTTTGACCGATCCATTTTTCAGGGTCATATACATCCGCATCAGTTGGTGCAATATTAAAATCACCCAATAAAGCTAGGCGACTATGTTGAGATAATTCATCTTTCAACCATGCCTCTAGCGCCTTAAGCCACGCCAATTTATAAACAAACTTATCGCTATCAGGCGACTGTCCGTTCGGAAAATATGCTGATACCAGACGAATGGGCTGCATTCCTTTGAAACATATAGTTGCAGCCAAAACGCGTTGCTGCTCGTCGATATTTCCCGGTATGTTCCTGATGGGCTTTAAAAAACTAGTCTCTAAGTCGCAGGCGATCGGGGCTAGAGCAGCGCGACGCACAATAATGGCGACGCCGTTATAGGTTTTTTGTCCAGCAGCTAAGCTGAAGTAGCCCTCCTCTTCTAATTCGCGATGCGGGTACTTGTCATCTGTGAGCTTGAGTTCTTGCAAACACAAAGCATCAATTGGTTTCTTGGCCTTTTCTTGTTCCCCCAGCCACTTCAGTACTTGAGGCAAGCGTACCTTGAGCGAATTGACATTCCAGGCGGCGATTCTGACTGATTCAGTCATCGATTCCCAGCTCCTGCAACTTACGGGTAATGGTATTGCGCCCTATGCCAAGCCGCTGCGCAGCTTCTACACGTCTTCCACGGGTTACCTCGAGGGCAGCTTGTAACACAGCTCTCTCAAATTTGGAGCAAAGTGCACCATATACTTCTGCGTCACCATCCTGAAGCATTTTAATTGCAAGACGACTCAGGCCACTCTCCCAATCCAAGGGTGCCCCCTTTGCATTGATTGGGTTAGCAGGGCTTGATTCACCCTGCAGCAATACAGGCTGCTCACTAGCCTCAGCTAGGATATCTGCCGGTAAATCAGCGCTACCAATCACATTGGATGGTGTCATCACCGTTAACCAGTGGCAGAGATTCTCGAGTTGCCGAACATTTCCCGGGAAAGGCATTGCACTGATTTCTTTCAATACCTCATCAGACAGTTTTTTTGCTTCTACGCTGAGTGACTTTGCGCACGACAACATAAAGTAACGTGCCAATACAGGTATATCTTCCGCACGCTCACGCAATGCAGGCATCCTCAAACGAATAACATTTAAGCGGTGCAAGAGATCTTCACGGAAGGCGCCAGCAGCAACCCGAGCCTCTAAATTCTGATGGGTTGATGCAATGATGCGAACATTTGCTTTGATTGGATCTTGACCGCCTACACGATAAAAGTGACCATCAGTTAATGCTCGCAATAGGCGGGTCTGTAAATCAAATGGGATGTCGCCAATTTCATCCAAAAATAAGGTTCCGCCATCAGCCTGTTCAAAACGGCCACGGCGTAATGTCAATGCGCCCGGAAAGGCGCCACGCTCATGGCCGAATAATTCAGATTCCAATAAATCCTTTGGCACTGCTGCAGTACTAAATGAAATGAACGGTCCTTTAGCGCGAGGACTATGTTTGTGCAGAGCTTGGGCAACAAGTTCTTTTCCTGTTCCAGACTCACCAGTAATGAGTACGGTGGAATGAGATTGTGCAAGACGACCGATCGCTCTAAAGACTTCCTGCATAGCCGGTGCTTGACCAATAATCTCAGTAGAGTCCTGCTTCCAACCAGCCATCTCTTTGCTGCCCGAATGATTGCGCTCACTCTGCTCCATCGCACGACGAATCAACTCAACAGCCTTATCGATGTCAAATGGCTTCGTAAGGTACTCGAATGCCCCGCCCTGAAAAGAGGCGACCGCCGAATCTAGGTCTGAGTAGGCCGTCATGATGATGACCGGCAATAAGGGGTGCGTCTCTTTCACATTTTGCAAAAGATCCAAACCATTGCCTCGTGGCATGCGAATATCAGAAATCAACACCTGGGGCGCATCTTTCTCTAATGCATTAAGTACGTCGTTAGGGTTGGAAAAGCTTTTATGCGGAATATTCTCGCGGGTCAGCGCTTTTTCAAGCACCCAGCGTATTGATTGGTCATCGTCTACGATCCAAACGGGTTTCATGCTATTTCTCCTGCCTGCGGTAAGGAATTTGAATATGGAAATCAGTACGTCCAGAGCGGCTGTCACAACTAATGAAGCCCTGATGCTGCTGTACAAAGGTCTGGGCAAGAGTTAAACCCAGACCACTGCCGCCCTCTCTCCCAGAAACTAGGGGAAAGAAAATACGCTCACGAATATCTTCGGGGATGCCTGGGCCGTTATCAATTACGTGCAAATCCATCGCCATCTTGTATCGATGCTTTGAAATCGTGACTGAACGTGCGACTCTAGTCTTTAATTCAATTTGAGCAACGCCTTGGGCTATTTCCTCTGAAAGCGCTTGGGCTGCATTGTGCGCAATATTTAAAGTGGCCTGAATGAGTTGCTCGCGATCACCAAGCACTTCAGGAAGGCTTGTGTCGTAGTTCCGAATGATCCGCAAGCCTTTGGGAAACTCTGCCAACACCAAGCTGCGCACCCTCTCCAAGGCTTCATGGACATTAAATAGTTCCATCGCATGCGCTTTACGATGGGGCGCTAGCAGGCGATCTACTAAATTCTGCAGGCGATCCGATTCTTTGATGATGACTTGCGTATATTCATGCAAGCCTTTATGTGGCAGTTCATATTCCAATAATTGGGCGGCCCCACGAATACCACCTAAAGGATTTTTAATCTCATGCGCTAAGTTGCGCATCAACTGCTTATTTGCTTCCACCTGTTGCGACACGCGCTCATCTCGCTCACTACGCAACTGTTGGTCAATCGGAAACCACTCCATCATGATCAGCGTGGGGTCTTCTAAACTTGCTACGACCACATGCGCGGGAATAGAGTCTTGATGAATGCTGCCGGGTAATGAATGCAACACCATCTCTTGACGTAGAGCAGCTACATGGCCTCCTTTTACCTCTTCAACCATGCGCTTAATGGACTCATTCTCTCCAAACAAGTCTTGCACTGAATGACCCACAAGGGATTTCCGCGAGAAATCTAAGGCTGACTCTGCAGCCGTATTTACATAAACCAATTGCTGGTTAGCTGCCTCGAATACCACGATAGCATTCGGCATTTGGTCGAGCAATGTCGGAAAAAAAGGAGCAGCCGAAGCTGCCCCTTTCAACGAATTGCGCAAAAGACCTGCGCTCAACATTTCTACTTCGCTTACAGGGAGTAGTACATATCGAATTCAATTGGATGAGTTGTCATACGGAAACGTGTGACATCTTCCATTTTTAATCCAATATAGGCATCAATCATAGAGTCAGTAAAGACACCGCCGCGAGTCAAGAATTCACGGTCTTTATCTAATGCTGCCAAAGCCTCTTCCAAGCTTGCGCAAACGGTTGGGATCTTCGCATCTTCTTCTGGTGGCAAGTCATAAAGGTTCTTGTCAGCAGCTTCACCTGGATGAATCTTGTTTTGAACACCATCTAAACCTGCCATCATCAATGCAGAAAAGCAAAGGTATGGGTTGGCCAATGGATCAGGGAAACGCGTCTCAATACGACGACCTTTAGGGCTGGATACATGAGGAATACGAATTGACGCGGAGCGGTTACGCGCAGAGTAAGCCAGCTTCACTGGAGCCTCAAAGCCCGGAACTAAACGCTTGTATGAGTTTGTGCCCGGGTTGGTAATCGCATTCAACGCTTTTGCGTGTTTAATGATCCCGCCGATGTAAAACAATGCGAACTCTGACAAGCCAGCATAGCCGTTACCAGCAAATAAGTTTTCGCCATTTTTCCAAATAGATTGGTGAACGTGCATACCTGAACCGTTGTCGCCAACGATTGGCTTAGGCATAAATGTTGCTGTTTTGCCATAAGCGTGTGCTACGTTTTGAATGACATATTTCTGCCAAATAGTCCAGTCAGCGCGCTGTACTAATGTACTGAACTTCGTACCCAATTCGTTTTGGCCTTGACCTGCAACTTCATGGTGATGTACTTCAACTGGAATGCCCAATGATTCAAGAATCAAGCACATTTCAGAACGCATATCTTGGAATGTATCTACTGGAGCAACTGGGAAATAACCGCCTTTTTTACCTGGACGGTGGCCAGTGTTGCCGCCTTCAATTTCAGCAGCGGAAGACCATGGAGCTTCTTCAGATTGAATCTTAACGAAACAACCCTTCATATCGGCACCCCAACGAACGCCGTCAAAAATAAAGAATTCTGGCTCTGGACCAAAATAAGCAGCATCGCCCAAGCCAGTGCTCTTCAAATAAGCTTCTGCACGCTTAGCAATGGAACGTGGGTCGCGATCGTAACCTTTGCCATCAGACGGCTCGATCACATCACATGTGATGACCAAAGTTGACTCTTCATAGAATGGGTCGATATAGCAAGCCGTTGGATCCGGCATCAACAACATATCGGACGCTTCAATGCCCTTCCAACCAGCAATAGAAGAGCCGTCAAATGCATGACCGCTCTCGAATTTATCTTCGTCAAAATGAGAGATAGGTACTGTAGTGTGCTGCTCTTTACCCTTTGTATCAACAAAGCGGAAATCAACGAAAGTACATTCTTTCTCTTTAACTAACTTCATCACATCGGCGACGGTTTTCGTCATGCAAATCTCCTCTATTAACTAAATTCGGAATACAAACCTAAGGTGTAGACCCCTGTTCATTCCAGGCATTAAATATGCCCTTCGGATGCATCTAATTTACTGAAGCACACAAATGGGAACCGTAATTATTGCACTATTTAAGTGCTCAGATACACCGTAAACACCTAAAAAATCCAAAGTGCACCAATATAGTGCTATTGAAATAAAGCAATATCGTGAATCTCGTAGCCTAAGGCTTCCGTCCCAGCGCGAAGGGCAATCCAGGCGCCATCAAGAATAGACGCATTACCCTTGATGCCTAATTCAATATGACGCTGGGCATAAATACCCTCCTTTTTAGAGTCACCAACAGATGGAAGGCTGAAAACCTTCACCCCTGGATAGGTGGCCTCAATAAACTCCATTAAAGGCGTCAGAGTGGACTCAACCCCTTTGGGAACGATAAAGCTCTGTTCAACCCAATTCTCACGATGAAATAAATTCTGGTAATGCGTGTCTAAACACCAAGCCATCATAGGCGCAGCCATCACCGGGAACCCTGGTACAAAGTGGTGTTCGTGGATACGAAAGCCTGGAATTTGGTTGTAGGGATTGGGAATAATCTCGCTACCCATCGGAAATTCGCCCATCTTGAAGCGATGTTGATTTTCTGGCGTGCTGAGATCAGCTTTAATGGGATCGCCCTCCGCCATAGCCTGAATACGCCCGGCAATAAGTTCCCGTGCTGAAGGATGCAATGCAATCTTTGCACCTAAAGCCAATGCTGCGCACTGTCTAGTGTGATCATCTGGCGTTGCACCAATACCGCCGGTACTAAAAACAACATCGCCGCTAGCAAAGCTATCTTTTAGTATTGCGGTAATCTGCGCAGGATCATCGGATACATACTTGGCCCAAGATAGATTAAGACCACGTTCCCTCAATAACTCAATCAACTTACTTAGGTGCTTATCCTGCCTACGGCCAGATAGAATTTCGTCGCCGATCACAATCAAACCAAAGCGGCGCGACTTCACTTCAGGCATATCAATTTCCACATTATTTAATGCATTAATTATGGTACGGAAGCTCCGTATCAATGATGCGCGCCTCAATGTTCAATGATTTATTCAACTCCGCTGCGCGCAAATCTTTTAAAGCTTCGAGTAAGAAATGGGCAAACCAAAGGGCAGCAAAGACAAAGATCAAGGAATAAATCCACATCGCCACAAAACTCACAATCGGAAATAAAACCAGAGCCAAAGCCGAGGTTGCCCAAAAGAATGTAGGTACAGCCCCCAGCATTCCAGAGGTAATGCCCATGGCTAATAGAGGCCAGCGATATTGTTTCAGCAGCAGATCTCGTTCCTGAGGGCTAGCATGCTGAGCCAGCACATCATAGGACATTAAGCGCATTGTTAACCAACCCCAGAGCAACGGTGGTAATACCGCAACCAACGGCGGCAACCACCAAACAGGCAAAGTCAACATCACGAGGGCCAAGCAAATAAGAGCAGACCAGATTGTGTAAATGAAGCTACCTAAAAGACTGCCCCCATTTTTCCTTTCGAGATCTTTGTAGGCATGCTGACGAGTCACTATACGTACAACAGCTGGCACAGTAGTGAAGGCAATGAAGATCAGTAGGCTAATCGAAATCAGAGGTATAAGGAGCATCACAAAAAATAATGGCGCAATCCATGCGCGCGCATTTTCAAATCCAGCCCAGATCAAGCCATTCTGAATCCAACTTGTAAAGACGGAGGTTGTTAAAAAGACGCTCAGCATCTCCAATGCAGGAGTCCAAACCAGCCAGATTAAACAACCCCATAAAACAGACACAATCAAAAATGGGCGAAAACTTAACCACAGCATTTTGGGATGCATGGTGCCCACCAATGCTAAGCCAAATGACTTAAAAACCTGCTGCATGCTATCCATAGATTCCTATTGCGGCATTAAAAAGAACATCTATTTTATTTGCTCTTCTGAAATAGCTCTCGAGCTGAATGAATCAAACCTTGCCACTGCTGTACCAGGACATTTGTTGAAACTACTAAGCCTCTGACGCCCGTTGGCCGCACATCTTTCGGAAAGATTGCGGTATTAAAGATCATGTCCCACCATGGAAACAAGATGCCAAAATTACAACCGCCCAATACGCCAGGCTTTCCTTGGGATTCATATCCATAACCAACTGCATGATGAAAACGGTGATACATGGGAGAAATTAAGAAATATCCGAAGCGCCCAAGATGCACTTTGATATTGGCATGCTGCCAGCTCTGGATAAATTGACTCAAGACCACCAATACAATGAATTGGCTTGGCGAGACGCCAAAAAGTAAGGCAAAGAATGAGAACACAATCGCATGCATGATGCTATCTAAAATATGATTGCGCTCATCAGACCATGCAGTCATTACGATTTGACTGTGATGCAAGGTATGCAATTGCCACCACCAATTAAATGTATGGGATGCACGGTGATACCAGTATTCCACCAAATCTAGTAATACGAAATAGATGCAAAAACTTACCAGAGGAATAGAGGTAATAGGTGGCCACCAAGACTCTACATTTAATCTGCCAAAACGAAAGTCATGCAACACCGAATCAACCTCGAAAAAGAAACCAGAAAGCGAGATAAAAATTAGGCCATGAAAAATTCCCAGGCGATGAAACAAGGTATAGAAGACATCGGCCTTAGAGGCATTGGCAAAGTGCGGTTGCGTTTCTGCTGGTGCAAACCTTTCCCAGGTTCGCAAAAAAATCATGATGAGTGCAATTTGAATACAACCGAATAAAAACCAGTCGATTCCATCAAATACATCCTCAGCCCACGACATCAGATCCAGTTGATACAAAATCGGACCCACTATATTGGCGAACAAAGATTCTTGAACGCTTGCGTAGGCCGAAGAAATGCTGGCTAAAAAGGGGTTGAGATCCATGCTGCTTATTGTGACTTATTTCTCTCTCTTTGGCAGGGTGGCAAAACAAAACCCGCGACCCTTTAAATTAATGATGAGCTGCTCTAATACCGCAGGCGCCCATGGATCTTTTCTAGACCAAATGCCCAAATGGGCCATGGTGATATCTCCATCTTGGATCTGGCTACTGGCCCGATCAAGCAGCAGGCGATTGGGATGGCTTTGAGAACTCAGTTCATCCCCCAGAAATCCAGCTGGATTCCAGCCAATATGCTGATAGTCACACTGGTTCCCCATTTTGATGGATCGTGAGGATGTTTTACCACCAGGTGCGCGCCAAATTTTCTGAAGACTTGAACCAGTAAGCTCTTTAAAGCGATCGTCCACCCTTCTAATCTCTCGACAATAGGCGGCTTCGTTATACAAGGAGATCTCTCCAGCTTTAGAACCAAACTGTGGTTTTGCATAAATCCCTCCACCTGGCCCATCCTTCACAAAGTAAACATGATCGTAGGTATGGCTACCAAAGTGATGGCCCTCGCGAACACGCTCTTGCCAATAGGATTTCCATGAATCGTCCAAGGAGAAATCGCCCCGGCTGGTTTTTTCATTCGCCAGAAAAAATGTGGCTGTAATGTTTTGACGCTTTAAGATATCCGCAACCGTTTGGGCTACGGACATATTGCCAGTGTCAAAAGTGAGGTATACGGTTTTCTTGCAAACTGCTTCTTGGGTATATCCAAAAGATGAGCAGGTCGATACAAGCGCTAAGACTACAAAACGGGCAAGGATGACTTTTAAGCGCATTCGTCTGAGTTACTCCCAATTAGCACGTGGTGTAAAGAAAACGCCATGCGGAGATTTTCCAACGGGAATGACGGCGATCAACTTCATGGAAGGGATGTCAATGACGCCCACTTTTTTGGAAAATCGGAAGGTCACCCACATGGTTTTTCCATCAGGCGTTATTTCCATGTCATCGGGGCCAGAAGGCAAGCCGGTAATATCCCCCTCCTTCTCTAAAGTCTGCATATTAATTAGGCTGATCGTTGAGGCAATACGATTGCTTAAGAACACATGCTTCTTGTCACCGAGGGGGCGGAAGTTATGAGCGCCCTTACCCGTAAAGATTCGTTTTACTTCTTTATGACTTTTCCAATCAATCACCTGAACATTATCTTCGCCAGTAATCCCGATGAGTAAATATTGATCGCCAGGCGTCATCCATATACCGGCAGGTACTTTACCAGTAGGCATTTTCCAAAGGACTGTTTGTGCATCTAAATCAATCGCAGCCAGCTCATTGGAATCTTGCAAGGTAATAAAGGCGGTTTTACTATCCGATGTAAAGGCAATATGGCTTGGAGTCTTGCCGAGCTTAATCGATTTCGCCAATTTGAGATCGGTATCTTGTGCGCGATAGATGTCAACTCGATCCAAGCGATTACCATTCGCTATGAACCATTTATGATTTGGTGAATACCCAATTTGGTATGGGTCAATAATGTCAGGAATCTTGCCGGTCAGCTCACCACTGATAGGATTCATCAAAGCAACGTCGTTACCTGCAGCATTGGCAATTAATAAAGTCTTTTGATCTGGGGCCATCATTAAGTGATGAGGCTCTTTGCCAACCGGTACGGTCTTGATTACCTTGCGAGTGGGCATATCAATCAAACTCACCGTTGCCTCGCCAGAGTTCAAGACAATCGCCAGCTTTGGCTCACCCTTGGCATCTGAAGATGCAGGTGTCTGGGCATTGGACCCACTTTGTAAGCCAAGGATAGCAATTAGGGCTACAGCTGAAATGGTGCCAAATTTGGTCTTACTTATAAATGTATGCATAGTGGATATTGTAAGCAATTGGAAAGCCATTTTCGCCCGTAAGTTGGCCACAATTTTGACCTAACGCAAGCTCGCAAGGACCTTTTCGAGGCGTTTGAGTGACATCGGCGTTGGCGTCTTCAATTCTTGGGCATATAAAGCCACTCTCAACTCCTCCAATTGCCAGCGGAAATCCGTAAGCGCCTGGTCCTCAGTCATCGCATAACTAGCTGATCCACGATTACCTTGTAGCAGTTTTTGCCAAGGCCGGGCCACCGACTCCCAATCTTTTTGGCATTGGGCATCCCTGCTCGGGTTCGACCGCAACTTATCAATACGCAATCCAATAGCTTTGAGGTAGCGAGGTAAATGCACTAACTGCGAATATGGAGTATCCGAAACAAACTTCGGGAAAATGAGTCCCTGCGCTTGAGATTGAATATCAACATATGCATTAGCTGAAGCTGCTTTTGCTTGTGCGAATTTTTTCTGAAGATCGGCGCTCGCCTGTAACGCAGCCAGAGCATGTTTGGAAACTTCTTGAGCTATAAGAGCCAAACGGGGTTTACCGGCTTGAAGGCGCTCGGCAAATTGCTCAGCGTTGACTGGTAATGGATCATTCATGAAGGCGCGCTCAACAGCTAGATTGAGAACTTGCCCAATCAGGTCCTCCACTGATCCCACATTAATAAATAGCAGACCCAACTCCCGAATTCCAGGGAGTTGTTTTTGCAATGCCCTTATTGTGTCCTTATTGGATATCGCGAAAAGACGACGTAATCCCTGCCAATGATATTTTCTGGCTTCGAGCAGATCATCAAATACTTCAAGATCACAGGATTCGGTGCGATCTACTAATGCCGGATAACCAAATAAAGTACGATTACCCTTTTGTATCTCCAGGGTTTCTGGCAACTCACCGAATTCCCAAGTGCGATACCCGCCCTGCTCTACCGCTCCAGTTAAATTAGAAGCAGACTGACCACTGGCTAGAGCCGGAGGCGCCGTTGATGCATCAGCTCCCAGCTCCTCATGGACTACCTGCTGTGCAATTGCCTGAAACGCAGTCCGCGCAGTTTCACCATACTCAACGCGGAGACGGGCTAAATTGCGCTCCAATTCAAGTTGGCGTCCATGCTCATCAACCAAACGAAAGTTCATGGACAAATGGAGGGGCAAAGATTCTGGCCTAAAATCGGGTCGCTTAATTTCCAAACCACGTTCTTTGCGAATATCCGCGATAAGACTATCTAAAAAATCCCCCAAGCCAAATTTCTTTTCTTCAATCACGCGATGCAGAAAGGACTTTGCGTAATCTGGCAATGGTACGCAGTGCCGACGTAGTTTTTGAGGGAGTGATTTAAGTAGTAAATGAATTTTCTCTTCACACATCCCAGGTACCAGCCATTCACAACGGCGGCCATCCACTTGATTTAATAGGGTCAAAGGAACGATTAGAGTAACCCCATCTTTGGGGCTACCGGGCTCGAAGTGATAGGTCAAACTTAAGTCTCCGCCACCCACTGCCATCTTTTTAGGATAGCGGTCCACGGTAATGCCGGCAGCCTCATGGCGCATTAAATCCGCTTTGGATAAGCGCAACTGACTATCAGCATTATCCTGACTCACCTCTTGGTTTTTGCTTGAATTTTTTAACCAAGCCTTCATGCCCTCACGACCCAATACATCCTTAGGAATGCGCGAATCGTAGAATGCAAATAAAAGATCGTCATCTACTAATACATCGGGACGGCGTGAGCGGTGCTCTAGCGCCTCAATCTCTTTAATGAGCCGGTGGTTATGCCAAAAGAATTCGAATGCTCCTTGATATTGCTTTCTGGCGTCGGCTTCGGTTTCACGCACCAATGCAGGTGTATCCATGCGACCAAATAGCTCTTCTTGAACTAAGGCCTGCTTAATAAATAATTCGCGGGCTTCTTCGGGATTATGCGACTCATAACGAACGCGACGCCCATGATAGATCGGTAATCCATACAAAGTGCCACGCTCAAACGCCATCACTTCGCCTTGCCGGTTATCCCAAAAAGGGTCACTTAAGGACTTAATGAGGCGATGGGCAGCAACTCGCTCTACCCACTGCGGTTCAATTTTCGCGATCGTACGTGCGTACATCCGATTGGTTTCCTGCAACTCTCCGGCTAATATCCAGGCGCCGGCTTTCTTGCCAATAGTTGAGCCCGGCCAGATAAATGGACGAATACCGCGTGCCCCAATATAGCCACCGGTTTTACTTCCACGCTCTAGGGATTTCTCGTCTTCTTCTTTTTTGGCAATATAGCCGAGTAAACCGGTCAGCAGAGATAGATGGACCTGTTCATAAGTCGCTGCCGAGGGATTTTCTTTCCAACCCTTTTCACCTAGCATGGTGTGGAGTTGACCATGCACATCACGCCATTCACGCAAACGTCGTGGGGAGATGAACTTGCTACGGCAGAGGTTTTCTAGTTGACGGTTGCTGTGCTTATGTTGCAGGGCATCCTGATACCAATCCCAGAGCTTTACAAAGCTGAGGAACTCGGAACGCTCATCGGCAAATTGCAGATGGGCTTGATCTGCAGCTGCAGCCTGCTCCATTGGTCTATCACGGGGGTCTTGGGTTGCCAAGGCGGAGGCGATGATAGTGACTTCACGCAATGCATTTTGCTCTTTAGCGGCAAGGAGCATGCGGCCAATCCGAGGATCCAGCGGTAAGTCTGCTAATTGCTTACCGGTAGGGGTAAGCTTGAAACTATTATTGATGTCATTGTTTTCACCGACAGCAGTGTCATCGTAAGCAATAGCACCTAACTCGTCCAACAGTTGAACACCATCTGCAATCGCTCGCCCAAGCGGTTTATCGATGAATGGGAAATGTTGAATTTTTGGCAAGCGTAATGAACTCATCCGCAGCAATACTGCCGCGAGTGAACTACGCAAAATTTCTGGGTCAGTAAATTTAGGCCGACCCAAGTAATCCTGCTCGCTATACAGGCGGATGCAAATACCGTCTGATACTCGGCCGCAGCGGCCTGCCCTCTGGTTGGCAGCTGCCTGTGAGATTGGCTCTATTTGTAATTGCTCAACTTTATTCCGATAGGAGTATCGCTTTACCCTTGCTAAACCACTATCGATCACATATCGAATATTTGGAACTGTTAATGAGGTTTCGGCAACGTTGGTTGTTAAGATGATGCGTCGGCCATTACCAGGATGAAATACGCGCTCTTGTTCGGCAACTGACTGACGGGCAAACAGGCTAAGCACCTCAGGATGAAAACGCTGCTGGAGAACATGATCTTTTCTGAGGACTTCAGCACAATCCCGGATCTCTCGCTCACCCGGCAAAAAGACCAATACATCTCCAGCGCCTGATGAGCCCTCTCGCCAGACATTAGCAATTGCTTCTGCAACCGCATCCGGAATTTCTTTAGCTTCTTTGGATTCCTTTTTACCATCAGGCTTTACATCTGGCTCAAGTGGCGCATAACGCTGCTCAACCGGAAAGAGACGGCCACTCACTTCGATTACCGGAGCAGCCTTACCGTGCATGGCAAAATGCTCTGAGAAACGCTTAGCATCGATCGTGGCTGAAGTGATGATGAGTTTGAGGTCAGGACGCTTAGGTAGCAACTGCCGCAGATATCCGAGCAGAAAATCAATATTTAAGCTGCGCTCATGGGCCTCATCGATGATGAGCGTGTCGTAAGCGCGTAGCTGAGGATCGCGCTGCGTCTCTGCCAGCAAAATGCCATCCGTCATGAGCTTAATCGAAGCTCCCTGGCTGGTTTTATCAGCAAAGCGAACCTGATACCCCACATCCCGGCCAATCTCAGTCCCCAGCTCCTGAGCTATACGCTTAGCTGTGGCTGTTGCAGCGATACGCCGGGGCTGAGTATGCCCAATCAACCTACCGCCATTCATGGTGCCTCTACCGAGGTCTAAACAGATCTTTGGTAGCTGAGTCGTTTTACCGGACCCAGTCTCCCCGCAAACAATGACTACCTGATGGGTAGTCAAGGCATCCTTGATGATTTGACGTTGACCAGATACTGGCAACTCTTCGGGAAAAAGTATTTCTAAACGCCGCGGGGTGTTGGAAGCAGGCACAGCTACAGCCTTCGGTTTGGGTTTTTGTTGGTTTATAGGCTCTTGCACCCTATAATTTTCTCACTATGCCGACAAATGCACCAAACCCAGGCCAAAAAGCCGAAGAATCAAGCTCAAACTTTCCTTTTGTAGGCTGGCTGCGTGATGTTGCGCCCTATATCCATAGCTTCCGCGAAAAGACCTTCGTCATCGCCTTTGCCGGTGAGCTTGCTCAAGAAATCGGCTTGGAGAACCTGATTGAAGATATTGCGATGCTGCATGCGATGGGCATGCGGATTGTTCTGGTTCATGGAATACGCCCTCAGATTGAAGAGCAACTCTCACTCCGTAATATCAAGAGTCAGTTTGGCAAGAGCTCAATGCATAGCTACCGCATTACCGATGCCGCTGCTCTAGAGTGTGTCAAAGAAGCCGCTGGTGAACTACGCTTGGATATTGAGGCAGCGTTTAGTCGTGGATTACCAAATACACCAATGGCAGGATCACGCATATCCGTGATCTCAGGCAACTTTATTACGGCAATGCCAGTAGGCGTTGTTGAAGGCATTGATTACGTCCACACAGGTCTTGTCCGCAAGGTAGATTCCACCTCCATTAGACTTTCGCTTGATAGCAATAAGATTGTATTGCTATCACCTCTGGGATTCTCCCCTACAGGTCAAGCTTTTAATTTAGCCTTTGAGGATGTCGCAGCCTCTACAGCCGCCGCACTGAAGGCGGACAAATTAATTTTCTTAAGCCCTTATGCCGGCCTGAAGGACGAAGAAGGTGATTACATCACTGAGCTCTCAATGCCACAGCTTCAAGAGTACGTAACCCAACATCCACAGTTGGATTTGGGTATGAAGAGCTTGCTTAATATTTCTGGAAGAGCGATACGCGCTGGTGTGAGTCGAGTGCACTTCTTGCCTTGCAATCAGGATGGCGCTTTATTGGAAGAGTTGTTTACCCATGATGGCATTGGAATGATGCTGGCCTCGTCTGATATTGAAAACCTACGCGAAGCCAACCAAGATGATGTCGGTGGTATTTTGCAATTAACTAGCCCGCTTGAAGAGGAAGGGATCCTGGCCGCGCGGGGTCAAGATGTAATTGAGCGTGATATTCAGCGCTTCTCTGTCATTGAGCACGACCGCGTTCTCTTTGGTTGTGCGGCACTCTTCCCTTTCCCGAATGGCGTAGGAGAGCTAGCTTGCTTGGCAGTAGATCCTGATGTCCAAGGCTCCGGCGATGGGGAGCGCTTACTCAAGAGAGTGGAGATGCGCGCAAAAAGGGAGGGCATTAAAAAGCTCTTCGTATTGACGACCAGAACAGAGCATTGGTTTTTAAAGCGTGGCTTTAAACGCGCCTCTGTAGATGATCTCCCGGAAGAAAGAAAGCAGATTTACAACTGGGATCGCAAGTCTATGGTTCTCACCAAGGATCTTTAAGATAAACCTATGCAGTAGATTTATAAAAAATCCCTAATTTATATTGCAATTACGTAAATAGAATTTGAAAGGCATTACAGATGGCACGCATGGTTCAATGTATCAAACTTAACAAAGAAGCCGAAGGCATGGACTTTGCTCCACTACCTGGTGAATTAGGTAAAAAGATTTGGAATCAAGTCTCTAAAGAGGCTTGGGCTGCTTGGTTAAAACAGCAAACAATGTTGATTAACGAGAATCGCCTCAATATGGCGGATCCCCGCGCTCGCCAATACCTTCTTAAACAAGTTGAAAAATACTTTTTTGAAGGTGGGGCTGATATGGCGCAAGGCTATGTGCCACCAAGCGAGTAAAAACATTTACCCTTTACCTCTTGACGATTTAAAAAGAGGGGGATAACATGAAATCGTAGCTGGCTAGATTTAATGGCTGACTGCATTGGCATAAGCCAATACTTATAAGCATATCTATGTGCTTATTGGGCGCTAGGAAGCAATTCACCTTCCCTCGCCTTCGCCATGATTGACATGGCAGATAGACCCGACGGGGATGCCCTGTCGGGTTTTTTTATTTAGAAGGAAATCCTAGTTACGCCTGATTCATTGCTTACTAGCAAAATATCCGCCTTTTCTTTCGCAAATAAGCCGGCGGTAATGACTCCAGCGATTTGATTGATTTGAGATTCGAGTGCCAGCGGGTTTACTATCTTCAATCCCGCAACATCTAAAATCCAACCGCCGTTATCTGTCACATAAGGCTGGCTTAAGTTTTGCCCCAAGTCCGAACGAACATCTTTAGCCATTCTGAGTGTTACTGTACCGCCCAAATTAGCCAAATCTCGCATCACAACGGCCCTGGATAAGGGAATGATTTCGACTGGTAAGGCGAAGTTACCCAATACGGCCACTTGCTTTGAGGCATCACAGATGCAGATGAACTGCTGAGCCATGGAAGCAATAATCTTTTCTCGTGTCAATGCACCGCCACCACCCTTAATCATATGCCCAGCTGGATCGATTTCATCAGCACCATCCACATAAGCTGGTAAGAAATCGACTTCATTGGGATCCAGAACCTTAAAGCCATGCTTAAGTAATCGCTCTGTTGTAGCATTTGAGCTGGAAACAGCCCCCAAAAAATGTGCCTTATGAGGGGCTAAAGCGTCGATGAAGCAATTAGCCGTAGAGCCGGTTCCTACACCCAGTACTTGGCCGGCGGGTAATTTGAGAACTTCATCCCTTGCCGCCTCACCGACCATTTGCTTGAGCTCATCTTGATTCATAGTCTTGCCTAACGCCTTTATCTTTACTGGAACAGGGTAATTTATCCATCTATCATATGATATTGAGAATAACTTCATGATTAATTCATGCGCCGACTTTTTAGCACTTAAAGATCCCTATGACCTCTAGCGCCTCTACACTGATCCAACTCAAGAAACTAACGACAGTCGTTGCTGATACAGGCGACTTTGAGCGTATGCGGGAATATCACCCGCAAGATGCCACCACTAACCCCTCTTTAATCCTCAAGGCGGCCCAACAAGCAAACTATCAAGCCTTGGTTAGTCAGGTGAAGGCTGCGCACCCCGGCATGAAGCCAATAGATCTGGTCGACTTCATCTTGGTCGCTTTTGGTCTGGAAATTCTGAAGATTGTGCCAGGAAGAGTTTCCACCGAGGTAGATGCCCGCCTCTCATTTAATACGCAGGCAACCATTCATAAGGCAAAACATCTGGTCTCCCTATATGAATCTCACGGCATTGATCGCAAAAGGGTCTTAATCAAACTTGCTGGCACATGGGAAGGTATTCAGGCTGCAAAGGTGTTGGAGGCCGAAGGCATTCACTGCAATATGACCTTAATCTTCTCTTTAGTCCAAGCGGCCACTTGTGGGGCAGTCAAAGCAAAATTGATTTCACCATTCGTTGGTCGCATCACCGACTGGTACAAGGCCAAGTTAGGCGCCAATTGGAATGATGCAAATAATGGAGGGGTGAATGATCCTGGAGTTAGCTCTGTAAAAAGAATTTTTCACTATTACAAGAACTTTGGCATTGCTACAGAAATTATGGGTGCCAGCTTCCGTAATACAAGTCAAATTTTAGAACTTGCTGGATGTGATTTACTTACTATCAGCCCAGAGCTTTTAAGTGAGCTGCAATTAAGCACGACTGCAGTTGAGAAAAAACTCAACGCTAGCAACGCTGCGAGCGCCTTAGCTAGCGAGAATATTTCAGAGCTAAATTTAGATGAATCCCATTTCAGGCTGCAATTAAATAATGATGCCATGGCCACTGAAAAGTTGGCCGAAGGCATTCGTAATTTCTGCATTGATACCGAGAAGCTCGAGCTACTACTGAGTCAGTAACTCAGAAAATAATTGAGTTAGAGCGATAAAGTGCACCTTACCGCTCATAACAGAGCACTACTACTTACCGGTATTAATGCCCAGCAAGCTGTAGGCCGGGCAATTGCCAACGATTCCGGTGACAAGAGGAAGGATGCCTATCCATGCCCATGGTCCAGTAATTCCAAAGCCTGCAAGCCCCATCAAGGTGACGCCAACAGTCATACGCAGCACGCGATCAGTGTGTCCAATATTGCATTTCATAAAAACCCTTTGAGTAAATGAAGGCGTAATAAATATTACTTCGGCTCTTTTGCTAAGCGCTGCCTTAATGCCTCGTATAAGCATACGCCACTGGCAACAGACACATTCAAACTCTCCACAACACCCTTCATTGGAATGCGTACGAGCTCATCACAGGTTTCGCGAGTTAAGCGTCGCATACCCTCGCCCTCAGCGCCCATCACAATGGCGATCGGGCCAGTGAGATCCAGGTCATAAATCGACTTTTCAGCCTCATCATCTGTACCTATTAACCAAACCCCCGCATCTTGCATCTCTTTCATGCTACGAACTAAATTAGTTACTGTAATTACTGGCATTACTTCAGAGGCACCGCTAGATACTTTGCTAACCGTCGCATTAATTGATGCGGAGCGATCTTTAGGGATAACCACTGCATCAACACCAGCGCCATCAGCGACCCGTAAACACGCACCGAAGTTATGGGGATCGGTAACCCCATCCAAGACTAAGAACATCGCTTGGGTTTGATTACTTTCGGCGTCTTCGACCACCTCGGTAATAGTGCGGGCAATCGTCATCTTTTCAGCTAGGGCAACCACACCTTGATGTCGATCATGACCCGCCAATTTATGTAAGCGCTCCGCATCTGCTGCGTGCAATCTTTCGCCCAGCGATTCCTCTGCTTGCTTTAAAAAATCACCCATTCGACGATCGCGACGACTAGGATCAAAATAGACTGCCTTGAGGCTGGCAGAATCTACGCGTAAGCGCGCTTGTACCGCATGAAAACCTACTAAAATTTGCTTCATCTTTTACTTTATCTCGAGTTGGTTATTTACGGCGGGCATTAGTACTTCTCACCGGCGGCTTTGTACCGGCAGGTTTAACGGTAGGCCTACCGGGTTTGCCAGATTTAGCTACCTTGCTGCTACCACGCCCCGCATTAGCCTTAGATTGATTGGCGCCAAGATTACCAGCAGATTTAGCGGCATTAACATTCACGCCAGCATGTTTCTGGGGCTCCTTACTTCCTGGGCGACCTTTCTTTGGTGAAGCTTTCTTATTTGGACGGCCAGTATCGCTCGCCAAGATAATCTGTCGACGATTCGTGGTTCCGCCCGGCTCTAGGCCGACAGACTTCACCAAGCTGAATTCAATCTTACGAGCATCTAAGTCAACGCGACTAACTAAGACATGCACTCGATCTCCCAGACGATAGCGAATACCAGTTCTCTCGCCACGTAATTCTTGGCGGGCTTCGTCATACTGGAAATAATCTCCACCCAGCTCTGTTACATGAATCATGCCCTCGACAAAAAGGCTCTCAAGCTGTACAAACAAGCCAAAGTTGGCCACTCCAGTAACGGTTCCTGCATATTCTTGACCCAAATGGTCGCGCATGTAGTAGCACTTAAGCCATGCCTCAACATCTCGTGAGGCCTCATCCGCACGACGCTCGTTCGAAGAGCAATGGACGCCTAATTGACCCCAAATAGGCAATGCCGCGTTTGCGCCCTTTGGTAATTTAGGTAATCGTACTCCCTTAGCGCTTGCTTCTTTAGCATCGTTATGGGATTTTTTAGCATTGACTGCATTTTCACGCGCCTTACCTTTACGTGGCAGAGTCAAGTTCAAAGGAACCATAGGCGGTAATACGGGCACGTAAGGCTTCTTCCCTAGAATTGCCTTGATCACACGGTGCGTTAAGAGATCTGGATACCGTCGAATCGGGCTCGTGAAATGCGAGTACGCAGGGTACGCAAGTCCAAAGTGACCTTCGTTATCCGGTTGATACATCGCCTGCTGCATCGCTCGTAATACTAATGATTGGAGCATATTGGCATCTGGGCGCTCTTTAACATCACGCATCAGCTTTGCAAAGTCTTTGGGTTTTGGCTTATCCCCGCCATCCAATGACAAGCCAGAAGTTCGCAGAACTTGACGCAAAGTGATCAGCTTCTCTTCAGAGGGCTCACCATGGACCCGGTATAAGCTAAGGTGCTTATTCTTATCAATAAAATCTGCCGCACAAACGTTGGCAGTCAACATGCACTCTTCAATTAAACGGTGCGCATCATTACGAAGGCGAGGTTCAATTCTGAGAATTTTACCAAGCTCATTACTAATAATTTGAGTTTCAACAGTTTCAAACTCTATGGCACCGCGCTTATGACGCGCATCTAGCAGAATTTTGTAGAGAGAATATAGATTGGTGAGTAAAGGTCTGAACTCCGCAAAACGAGTTGCTTCGGGGCCTTTGCTATTAGAGAGTACTTCCCAAACGGTATCGTAAGTAAAGCGTTGCGCTGAATGCATCACTGCTGGGTAGAACTGATATGCCAGGACCACACCATTGCCGTCTACAACGGAGTCGCAAACCATACAAAGGCGATCTACCCCGGGATTGAGTGAGCAAAGACCATTCGAGATCTTCTCCGGCAACATGGGTATCACACGTCTCGGAAAATACACCGAGGTAGCGCGTAATAAACCCTCATCATCCAAAGGCTGACCAGGCTTCACATAATGGGAAACGTCGGCAATGGCTACGATGAGACGCCAAGCTTTGCTTTTGCCATACATGACAGGCTCGCAATACACTGCATCATCAAAATCGCGTGCATCAGCACCATCAATAGTGACTAGCGGTACATCGCGTAAATCAACGCGACCCTCTAAATCGGACTGTTGAACCGTATCCGGCAAAGCATCCGCTTCTTTTTTGACTGCCGCAGAAAATTCATGAGGAACACCATACTTTCGTACGGCAATCTCAATTTCCATGCCGGGATCATCAATTTCACCCAACACCTCAACAACGCGACCCACAGCCTGACGATAGCTATCAGGGTAGTCAATGATTTCAACACTGACTACTTGGCCTAATTTAGCATTACCTTGACCCTTTGGCGGAATCAAAATATCGTGACCAATGCGCTTATCTTCTGGGGCAACGATCAGAACGCCATTTTCATTTAACAGGCGTCCGATCACTACTTTATTCGCATGCAAAACCACATCAACAATCTGCCCCTCTGGACGACCA
>CANCBK010000021.1 GCA_947374315.1 Burkholderiaceae bacterium
GATGGTGATGCCACGCTCGCGTTCGATATCCATCGAGTCGAGTACCTGGGCTTCCATTTCACGGTCAGAAAGACCGCCACACAACTGAATAATGCGATCAGCAAGAGTAGATTTACCGTGATCGATATGGGCGATGATAGAAAAATTGCGGATTAAATCCATGGCGTCTTATTAGGTCATTCAAAAAACGCCTTATCAGAACGCACCACAATGATGCGCTGCAAAAAGCCGTCTTGGAGTGATTGTAATGGGTGGAGCCAAACTAGCGCTAAACCCGTTTTTTTCTACAAAAAAGTAGGGTTTTTGATTATTTCGGCCTTACTGGGATAACCATGGTGCTATCCGCCCTGCGGATAAATACTGGCACCGCCTTATTCGCGTCCAAACCCTTCACCAGGCTCTCAAACTGCTTCACCCCAGTAATATCCACATCAGCGATCCGAATGATGACGTCTCCGGGATGAACCCCCGCACGCACCAAAGAGCCTTCACCAAGCCCAGTAACCTCAACGCCACCGCGGATATTCAACTCCTTCTTCTTGCTATCTGAGAGTTCGGATACAAGCACTCCAAGAGAATTGGTGCTTGCGCTATTCGAGCCGGAGTTATCTGATTTCTTAATAGCGGCTTGACCCGCGTCCGTATCCGCAACAGAAACCATCAAGTCTTTAGTGCCACCCTTACGCCACACCTGCACGGTTGCACTAGTTCCCGGCTTTGTTTCACCAACTACTCGTGGCAAGTCAGTTGATTTAGCAATATCGCGCCCATTAAAACTGAGAATGACATCGCCAGACTCAATACCGCCTGCAGCCGCAGGACCACCTGGCTCAACATTACGCACATAAGCGCCTCGAGGCTTGCCCAAACCTAAACTTTCAGCAACCTCTTTAGTCATCTCACCCAAGGCAACACCAATACGGCCGCGCGTCATCCTCCCGTTGGCGCGCAACTGATCGGCAACTCGTATCGCCTCATCAATCGGAATGGCAAAGGAGATTCCCATGTACCCACCAGAGCGGCTAAAGATTTGTGAGTTGATGCCAATCACCTGCCCAGCAGTATTTAATAAAGGCCCGCCAGAGTTACCGGGATTAACCGCCACATCGGTCTGGATGAACGGTAAGTAGTCACCAGTATCGCGACTTTTGGCAGACACAATTCCTGCAGTTACGGTATTTTCCAGGCCAAATGGGGAGCCAATTGCCAGCACCCACTCGCCCACCCTCACTCGAGAAGAATCCCCCACTGGTAGCTTCGGTAAATCGCGCACATCAATTTTGACGACCGCCACATCAGTGCGTTTATCCATCCCCAATAGCTTAGCCTTGTATTCACGCTTATCTGTCAGCGTGACATAAATAGTGTTGGCGCCCTCAACGACATGAGCGTTGGTCAAAATTAAGCCATTGGAATCAATAATGAAGCCAGACCCGACACCGCGATCAGCTTCTTGCGGCTTGCCTGGGCTTGGTTGCGCCTGCTTTGGCGTATTCGGAATTCCTGGAATAGGCACTCCGAAGAAGCGACGAAAGAACTCCGCTTGATCCTCCGGCATTCCAGGAATGCCGCCCTGAGCTTGCTGCACTACCACTTTTTCAGTAGTACGAATATTCACTACAGCAGGGCTTGCTCGCTCAACTAAATCCGCAAAATCCGGAATAGAGACGCGGGGATTCTGAGCAGATGCAGTAGGAATAAACGCAATCTGCCCCAAGCCAAAGATAGCTACGAGCGTAATAAGACACTTTTTCATGATGCTATAGACCTGCTTGGTAAAAACCAATAAATAAGATTGGGGAAAGCTTACTAAGGATATTAGGTCAGCTTACCAAAAATCAAGGTACCGTTAGTACCGCCAAAGCCAAAGTTGTTTTTGACAGCATGCTCAATCTTCACATCGCGTGCAGTATTGGCACAGTAGTCCAAATCACACTCTGGATCTTGATTGAAGATGTTGATTGTTGGTGGAGACTTCTGGTTATGTAGAGCCAGAATAGTAAAGACTGATTCCAAGCCACCTGCGCCACCTAAGAGGTGACCAGTCATCGACTTGGTGGAGTTAATTAGGGTTTTCTTGGCATGATCGCCAAGCGCAGCCTTAATGGCTGCAGTTTCATTCTTATCACCCAAAGGTGTAGAAGTGCCATGAGCATTAATGTATTGAATCTGATCAGCATTTAAGCCGGCATCACGCATCGCATTGAGCATACAACGGCGTGGGCCATCCATATTTGGCGCGGTCATGTGATACGCATCGCCACTCATGCCAAAGCCTAACAACTCGCAGTAAATCTTTGCGCCACGGGCTTTAGCATGCTCATACTCTTCAAGCACTACAACGCCAGCACCCTCGCCCAGAACAAAACCATCGCGGTCTATGTCGTAAGGACGGGAAGCGGTAGCTGGATCATCATTGCGCGTAGAAAGTGCCCGAGCAGATGCAAAACCACCAACGCCTAATGCGGAAATAGTCGATTCAGCACCTCCGGCAACCATTACATCGGCATCACCGTACTGAATTAAGCGTGCTGCCAATCCAATGCTGTGTAAACCAGTGGTACAGGCGGTAACTGCAGCAACGTTAGGGCCTTTAAGACCAAATAAAATGCTGAGGTGCCCAGAAATCATATTAATGATTGAGCCTGGCACAAAGAATGGGGAGATTCGACGAGGTCCACGAGCCAATAACTCAGCGCCAGTTGCCTCGATCATCGGCAAACCGCCGATGCCCGAACCAACCATGACGCCAACACGCTCTGCGTTCTCTTCAGTTATCTGCAGCCCACTGTCGCGAATCGCTTGTGAGCCAGCAGCGATACCGAAATGGATAAAAGTATCCATATGGCGCGCTTCTTTCGCAGAAACGTACTCTTCAACATTGAAATCTTTCACCTCTCCAGCGAAATGTACGCTGAGTGGAGTGTGGTCAAACTTTGTGATGGTAGCAATGCCTGATTTGCCCGCAAGCAAATTAGACCAAGCTACATCAACCGAGTTACCTACAGGTGAAATAAGGCCTAGGCCGGTGACTACAACCCGGCGGCGGCCATTTGACGCTGACACAGTAATAGCTTTGTATTAGCTAGGGAATTAACCCTGAGCTTTAGACTGAGCGAAATCGATGGCGAGCTGAACAGTAGTAATCTTTTCAGCTTCCTCATCAGGAATCTCGATACCAAATTCATCTTCTAAAGCCATTACGAGCTCAACAGTGTCAAGAGAGTCTGCGCCCAAGTCATTCACAAAAGAAGATTCATTTTTGATCTCTGCTTCTGCGACGCCCAATTGCTCAGCGACGATCTTCTTAACGCGTTGTTCGATGTTATCCATTAATTCCCCCAAGGGTTGTAAAAAAACGATGAAAAGGATTTTATCAGCTTGGCGGACTGAATTAGCAAATCCGCCAAAAAATGATCAAATTCCTGGTTTGCCGTTAGGCTAAATATAGACCGCCATTGACATGTAAGGTATTACCCGTAATGTATCCAGCGGCTGGAGAGGCCAAAAATGCCACCGCCTGAGCTACATCCTCCGGGCTGCCAAGACGCGCCAATGGAATGTTCGCTTTGAGGGCATTTTGCTGCTCTTCACTCAGGGCGCGAGTCATATCCGTATCAATAAAGCCGGGAGCCACGCAATTTACAGTGATGTTACGGCTACCAATTTCTCTAGCCAAAGCGCGAGTCATACCAGAAACGCCCGCTTTAGCAGCGGCATAGTTGGCCTGCCCAGGATTGCCCATATGACCAACAATTGAGGTGATATTGATAATCCTGCCAGCGCGCGCCTTCATCATCGGGCGCATTACAGCCTGCGACAGACGGAAAACCGCACTTAAGTTCGTATCGATGACATCGGTCCACTCATCAGCCTTCATCCGCATCGCCAATTGGTCGCGGGTAATGCCGGCATTATTTACCAATATATTGATACCGCCAAAATCCTTCACGATCAAATCAATGATCCCCTCACACGCCTTGGGATCGGTCACGTTCAGCACCTCACCACGACCACCACTTGCCTGTAAACGTGCGTGAATGGCCTTAGCACCATCCTCAGAGGTAGCAGTACCAATCACTTTGGCACCACATTTCACTAACTCATCCGCAATTGCCTGACCAATACCGCGCGATGCGCCAGTCACCAATGCAATTTGTCCGCTTAAATCGAGATTCATATTTATCTTCCGCTGTCGTTTTATGGGTTCGGTATTTCTGCTTACTTCACTGTAGCCAAAGCTTCATTCAGGCTGGCTTCATCAAAAATAGGTAGACCCACCACATTCTCATTAATACGCTTAGTCAATCCAGCCAACACTTTGCCAGGGCCACACTCCACCACTTGAGTAATGCCTTGCTGAGCCATGGCATTGATAGTCTCTTGCCAGCGCACTGGCTTGGCGGCCTGACGCACTAAGGCATCTTTGATTGCTGCTGGGTCATTCAGAATTTCGACATCAACATTATTAATTACCGAAATGGTCGGAACCTTAAATTCAATAGTGGCCAAGTAGCCTTGTAACTTTTCAGAAGCAGGCTGTAACAAAGAGGAATGAAATGGTGCAGACACAGGTAATGGCAAAGCGCGCTTTGCACCGGCGGCCTTAAGCATTTCACAGGCTTTAGTCACAGCATCGCTGCCACCCGCAATCACAACTTGACCGGGGGCATTAAAGTTCACAGCCTCAACAACACCACCAGAAACCGTAGCAGCTTCTGCGCAGACTCTTTTTACAGCATCATCATCCAAACCCAAGATCGCAGCCATCCCGCCAGTGCCTATCGGCACAGCAGTTTGCATCGCTTCCGCACGAAAGCGCACCAAAGGCACTGCATCTTTAAAAGAAATTACGCCAGCAGCAACCAGGGCGGAATATTCCCCGAGACTATGTCCAGCCATTACCTTAGGAGTGGCGCCGCCAGCTGCCAGCCAAGCGCGATAAAACGCAATCGCTGCAGTCAACATGACTGGCTGCGTATTGGTAGTTAAAGCAAGCGCTTCGGCTGGACCTTCAGCAATCAGCTTTGCAATATCCTCACCCAATGCCTCGGAAGCCTCTTGTAAGGTCGCACGAACTTCAGGGCGATCAGAAATCGAGTTGAGCATCCCAACAGATTGGGAGCCTTGGCCAGGAAATACAAATGCAAATGTCATGGGAATAATCGCTGAATGATGGTTATTGAATGGTTACTTTTGCCTTAGTACTTAATCGCTACCGCACCCCAAGCAAAGCCACCGCCAACACCCTCTAACAAAAGATGTTGACCACGCTGAATTTGGCCCGAGCGAATACCAGCATCTAGAGCAAGCGGAATGGATGCGGCGGAAGTATTACCGTGCTCATGCACCGTGACAATCACTTTATCCATCGACATTCCCATCTTGCGAGCAGTGCTCTCCATGATGCGAATATTGGCTTGATGTGGCACCAACCAATCAATTTGATCAGGGGTCAGATTGGCCTTTTCTAAGGCCTCGTGAGCAACCTGCTCAAGCACCTTCACCGCCAACTTAAATACTGCTGGGCCGTCCATCGTTAAATAAGCAGATCCCTCTACTGCACCCTGCTTGGCGCGTCCAGGCACACATAAGATATCGCGCTGACTGCCATCCGCATGCAAGGCAGTTGCCAAAATACCCGGTTCGGTCGAGGCTTCCAGCACTACTGCGCCAGCGCCATCGCCAAATAACACAGAGGTGGTGCGATCTTGAAAATCTAAAATACGAGAGAAAGTTTCAGCACCGAGCACCAATACTTTTTTATAAGTACCCGTACGAATAAATGCGTCTGCAATCGCTAGGGCATAAGTAAAGCCAGCACACACTGCTTGCACATCAAATGCCGCGCAATTGGTATGGGCGCCTAATTTATCTTGTACTACACAAGCCGTACTCGGAAATCCACCGAGATGATCGGGCGTAGAGGTCGCCAAAATAATGAGATCGAGATCTTCGGAGGTACAGCCGGCACTTTCTAATGCTGCCTGAGCAGCCTTGACCGCTAAATCGCTTGTAAGCTGATTATTTGCAGCGAAGTGACGCGCAGAAATACCGCTACGAGTCACAATCCATTCATCACTCGTCTCCAATCCAATTTTCGCTAGACGCTCAACGAGATCTTGGTTGGTCAAACGCTCTTCTGGAAGATAGCTTCCAGTTCCTGCCACCCGTGAATATGTACTCATGATTCTGTTGTCTCCGCCACAAAAGCCTGAGCGATACGCTCCACCATGCGATTCTTTGCCGCTTCATATGCGCGATCGAGCGCAAAACCAAATGCAAAACGATCTGCGGAGCCATGGCTCTTAATGACGCAACCGCGCAAACCTAAAAGTACCGCACCGTTGTAACGGCGATGATCCACCCGTTTGCGAACACGCAGTAAAGGTACCATGGCGCAGACAGCCATCAGCTTGGTAAGCCATGAATGATTAAATTCTTTTTTAATCAATCCGCTCATCATCTTCGCCAGGCCTTCGCTCGCCTTTAAAACAACATTGCCAACAAAACCATCGCACACCACAATATCTGTAGTGCCCTTAAAAATGTCGTTACCTTCTACATTGCCATAAAAGTTTAAGTGTGTTTGGCGCAGTAACTCGCCAGTTCGCTTCACCACCTCATTACCTTTGATGACTTCTTCCCCGATATTGAGCAGACCAATAGAAGGATTGTGTATGCCATCCACCACCTGAACCATCACATTGGCCATCTGAGCAAACTGCACCAAGTGCATCGGCTCGCAATCGGCGTTGGCACCCAGATCCAGCATGGTGGTACCAAGCCCTTTTTCATTCGGGATAGCAGTGGCAATCGCAGGACGATCAACACCTTCTAATGTTTTCAGAATGTAGCGGGAAATGGCCATTAAGGCGCCTGTATTACCAGAAGAAATGATGGCGTCAGCCACCCCCTCCTTAACCTGCTGAATAGCAACGCGCATTGAAGAATCTTTTTTGCGACGCAGCGCCACCTCAATGGAATCATCCATCAAGACAACCTCAGTGGCGGGAATAATTTGAATGCGCTCCATAGGCGCTTTTGGAAACTTACTCAAAGCCTGTTTGAGTACTTCCGGATTGCCAACCAAGGCAATCTTCACATCAGCATGTTTTTCGAGGAAATCGCAGCAAGCCGGGACAGTAACAACCACTCCGTGATCTCCGCCCATGGCATCGATAGCAAGAGTGACACTCATAAAATCATGTAATGCTGCAAGTGGTTTTTTCCAAGAAAAAAGCGGCTTTTACTGGAGCCGCTTCTATCTTTTTAGACTAAAAAATTAGTCGTTTTTGGTTTTAACAACTTTACGACCACGGTAGTAGCCGTTTGGTGAAATGTGGTGGCGCAAATGAGCCTCACCAGTTGTGGCTTCTACAGCCGTAGCAGGTGCGGTCAAAAAATCGTGCGCACGGTGCATGCCACGTTTGGATGGGGATTTTTTATTCTGTTGGACGGCCATATTGAACTCCTAAGCAAGGCAATATTCTAACATAGAAAATCGGTTAAATGCTTGGTTAATTAGTAAGGCAGGCTTAAAAAGCAAACCTGGATTTAGGGGGTGAAATCAATTTTTCTTTATATTTTTCAATATGTTAAAAGGATTTTGAGGCTTTTCAAGGGCTTCTGCCACAGCACCCGACTCACCGAATGAGGAGGCATGGGGTTGGCAAGCGCCCTCTGGATGCTTCGGTATTAAGGGTAGGGATAGCAGAATTTCGTCCTCAATCAACTCCAAAAGGTCAAAGTGCTGACTGGCAACCAGCGGCTCTTGCTGCTCGTCCTCTATTGGATAGGCGTCTGCCTCCGCCTCAGTAGCCACCATCACAAATCGACTCTCTTGAGCCAATTCCAAGCCGCAGTCTTGCAAACAAGACTGACACACAAGGTGAATGCGGCCTTTTATCCCCAATTGCAGGACTTGACGGGGCTCTGAGCCCGGAGAGTCCACAAAATGGGTCTCTACCCGCCACTCAAAACCATCTCCAGACTCAATTGCGGAGGACTCTTGAGATAACCTAGGTAAGGCAGTGATTCCTAAAAATCCACCACCCTGATAGCGGTGAGCAGCGCAAAAATCAACCTTATGCAAAGCATTTGGATCTGCGGGAAGCTCAACTTGAGGTAAAACTTGATTACGATTCATGACATCAGTCTAAATGAAGGTCTTAGCGAAAGCACAAGAAGTGATGAGTAATTCTGAAAAAAAATTAATCTTAGCGTCTACCTCCGTCTACCGTCGGGAGCTCTTAGAGCGTCTAGGCATCGCCTTTGAGGTGATATCACCCAAGGTAGATGAAACTCCGCTGCCAAATGAGAGTACTGTGGATTTAGCCCTCAGGCTGGCGAAAGCAAAAGCTGCTGCTGTTGCCAAAGATCATCCGCAGGCTTGGGTCATTGGCTCCGATCAAGTGGCCGATCTATGTGGGGCGGCGATTGGAAAGCCTGGAAACTTTGAGCGGGCCATGGCACAGCTCCAACTCATGCGCGGTGCCACCGTGACTTTTCAGACGGCGCTCTGTCTAATGCGCGGGGATATCGAAATAACCGTCAACATCCCTACTGAAGTGACGTTTCGTAAACTATCCGATGACATCTTAGAGGCCTATCTACATACTGAGGAGCCTTACGACTGCGCAGGTAGCGCAAAGTCTGAAGGCTTAGGAATTTCACTTCTTGAGGCCATTAAAAGTGATGACCCCACTGCATTGATTGGTCTTCCCTTAATTGCGCTGAGCGGGCTCTTACGTGATGCTGGCTTTGCTATTCCAGCACAAAGAAATAAAGCAGCAGAAACAAAATAAAAATCAAAGCAAAGTTAAAAAAGTAATGAGTTCAACCCTAGGCACCCTCTTTTTAATTCCCAACACCTTGGGTGACGACTCTCGAGTTGAGCAGCTACCTTGGGTTTTGCCAAGCGAAACGATTGCACAAACCGCCAAACTGACTCACTGGATTGTGGAGGATGCAAAGACTGCACGCGCCTTTCTAAAAGCGGTGGATAGTGTTGCGCCTTTAGCCTGTTCGATTCAAGAGATGCAAATGAGCGAATGGCGTGGAGTTGCTCGCAATGCTAAGTATGGGGATGCTGCAAAGCCGATGGATCTTCTCAAGCCACTCATGGCTGGGAAGAATATGGGACTCATGTCGGAAGCGGGTGTTCCAGGCGTGGCAGATCCAGGCGCGGAATTGGTATTAGCTGCACATAAGCTGGGCGCTAAAGTGAGACCCTTGGTAGGCCCCAGCTCCATTCTGCTGGGCTTAATGGCCAGCGGCCTGAACGGTCAACGCTTTGCATTCCAGGGATACGTTCCACATGAAGCGCAAGACCGCATTGCCAGATTGAAACAGTTGGAGGTAGAGTCCAGAAAGCTGCAGCAAACCCAAATCTGGATTGAGACGCCTTATCGCAACACTGCCATGCTGATGGCTTGCCTCAATACATTGGCCCCACAATCATTACTCTGCGTTGGGATGGATCTAAGCCTGACAAGTGAGACGATTACAACGCTCTCGATTGCTGACTGGCGCAAGCGCTACCCGAATGAAGCGGCATGCGCCTCTTTGCAAAACCGACCAGCAATATTTCTACTGCTGGCCTAAGCTCCGTTATTGGATTGCTTTATTGTTTTTACTTGAGATCAGGCGCCTTAATCAGTGCCTTACCAGCCGCAGTGCCAACCTCAGCACCAAAGCGCTTAGCAACACGTTCAGCAAAATTTTCTTTTAGGGTGTAGTCGACAATATCTGGTGCCTTGAAAATGTCACGCGCCACAGTATCTACGGTTCCATAACCATCAACCAAACCAATTTTGATGGCTTGCTCTCCATTCCACACTCGACCAGAGAACATATCGGGTGTTTCTTTTAAACGATCTCCGCGCCCAGCCTTCACTACCGCAATAAATTGCTGATGAATTTCATCGATCATGGTCTTCATCATCTCAACTTGCTGTGGATTCTCTTTGGAGAATGGATCCATCATGCCTTTATTAGAACCGGCGGTGATCATACGACGAGTCACTCCCAACTTATCCATCAGACCTGTGAAACCAAAGCCCTCCATGATCACGCCAATCGATCCAACTAAACTAGCCTTATCGACTAAAATTTGGTCGCCAGCAACGGCAACGTAGTAACCACCCGAGGCACAAATATCCTCCACCACCACATAAAATGGCTTGCTTGGATAAAGCTTGCGTAAGCGATGAATTTCATCATTCATCATCCCAGCCTGAACCGGAGAACCTCCAGGGCTATTGATTTGCAAAACCACACCGGCACTATGCTCATTCTCGAAAGCAGCAGTCAGCGATGAGTTCACATCCAAAGCATTGGCCATGGAGCTCGAAGAGATTTCACCCTCAAGCGTGACCATGGCTGTGTGTTTTTCAATCCCTATGCCGTGGCCCGGCAGATGGAAATCAAATGTCGCCAGAATCACGCCCACAAAAATAATGAGGGTGAGGACCCGAAATATCGCCTTCCAACGACGAGTCTTACGAGACTCTTTTAAATTCTCCAACAACAAATGCTCGAGTGCTTGACGCTCCCAATTTTGATTTGTATTGTCAGGTTGATTTTGATCCATCTTTTTAATCCTTGGTTGCTAAAAGTGAACAGCTTCAGTATGACTATCTAATTCATTTGCTACTGATATTTACTGGTGTTTGATGGTGAGATTTTCATTCAGCCATTGACTTAGCTGTGAGACATCATCTACGTGAATCAGGGATGGCGCCTCTTGCAAAGTGCTCGGCGGGTGTGCACCATAAGTGACTGCCACCGCATCCACCCCTGCATTAGCGGCCATATCAAGATCATGCGTGGTATCGCCAATCATTAGCATGCGGCGCATCGGCACTTGCATTACATCAGACAGCTCTAAGAGCATCCCAGGGTGCGGCTTTGAAAAGGATTCATCTGCAGTACGCGTTTCATGAAATACATGTCCGAGCTGATGATGCTTTAAGGAGCGATCCAATCCCACGCGAGATTTGCCAGTAGCCACACCCAATAAGTAACCATCCTCACGCAAACTCTCTAGCAATTCACGTATACCCGGAAATAGATCTAACTCATGATCTTTAGCTAAGTAGTGGTAGCGAAACCGCTCAGTGAGCTTCGGGAAATGCGCCGGCTCAATCCACGGCACCGCCCTTCTCAAGGAGTCTTGAATACCCAAACCAATGACCGAGCTGGCCAAAGAATCATCGGGTGCCTTAAAGCCCAAGTCCCGACAAGATTGCTGAATGCAGTGCACGATTGTCGGCGTGGAATCCATAATGGTTCCATCCCAATCCCACACGATTAGGTCATAGCGTTTGTCGGGCTTTTGTTGTTCGTTCATTTCTAGATAGCGTGAGCTACTTAATTTTTTTCCACTGGCACTTCAAAGTTTTTCATCATCGCCGCAAATTCAGCGGGCAACGGTGATTCGATGCGCATCTTTTCACCGGTCCGAGGATGAGTGAAACCCGCTAAGTGGGCATGCAAGTACAGGCGCTTAGACTTCACAATCTTGTCTTGATCTTCAAAACCATACTTATCATCACCCAAGATGGAATGCCCAAGTTTTTGGAGGTGGACACGAATCTGATGAGTGCGACCGGTTTTAAGCTGGGCTTCGGCTAGCGTAATGGATGCGTCTGCCCGCTTTAGGGTTTTAATCACGCGGAGGGCGGTATGGCTTGGCAGGCCATCCGGGTCAACGCGTACGCGGCGCTCACCATTAGGCAGTAAATACTTATGCAGAGCAAACTTCAATTGCATCACGCCAGCACCCTGAGCAATTTCACCATGGGCGAGCAAGTAATAGCGCTTATCGGTCTGCCCTTCGCGGATCTGACGATGCAATTCCACTAGGGCACTGCGTTTTTTAGCCAAGAGCAGTACGCCTGAGGTATCTCGGTCTAAGCGATGGACTAGCTCTATAAATTTGAGCTCAGGACGGGTAATGCGCAAGGTTTCGATGACGCCAAGGGCAATGCCTGAGCCGCCATGAACCGCTAAACCCGCCGGTTTATTAACTATTAATAGAGCCTCATCCTCATAGAGGATGGGCATTTTGTCGGAATAACCTTGTGCCCGAGACTTGGTTTGGGCGCTATTAACCGCCACCATTTGAGCGGGCTCCGCTAGACGGACGGGGGGAACCCTGACCACATCCCCCTCAACTAGGCGGGTGGTTGGCTCGGCCCTTTTCTTGTTTACCCGAACCTCGCCAGAACGAATAATTCGGTAAACGTGGCTTTTAGGGACCCCTTTGGCCCAACGCAGCAAATAATTGTCCAGGCGCTGGCCTGCCTCTTCTGGACCAATAGTCTGAAGATGTACCGCAGCAGGAGCGGGTGTTTTTACCGGTGAAGGCTTGGAAATGGATTCGGGTTTCATGATTTATCTCTCTCGCCACCTCGGCGAGGGACTTAACAATACCCCATTGTCATTCAACTTGTGCCGTATAATCAACGCTCTAGCCAATTTATTGGCCCGAGACCAACCTGAAGCCAGGTTTGAATCGTGGAGCTTGGAGTCGCTCTTAATAGGCTCCCGGGGTTGCCCCTCCCCCGTTGTAATGAGGCGCAGGGTTGGTGTGCCGTATGCCGCGACCCGCGATTAGAAGACAGTTTTCAGGCGCGCGCCTGCATTGATGGCCTAAAGGAGGTCTCTGCGGCGATCGTCAAGTGTGGCACCGGTTTACAACATTGAACTCGGTGTTCCAGGCAAAAGAAGCCTGGATTAGCTTGATCCACACTCCAAAGCCGCCAATGGGCTATGCCCCAAGCGACATTTAACTTGTCCCTAACGCAGCGCGCAGCGACGCACTCCCCAATAGGAGAGTGTTATGAAGCGACTGTTATTTAATGCAACTCAACAAGAAGAGTTGCGAGTTGCCATCGTCGATGGTCAAAAACTCATCGATATCGATATCGAAGCTGCCGGTCGTGAACAACGTAAAGGCAATATTTACAAAGGCGTTATTACTCGCATTGAGCCATCGCTCGAAGCCTGCTTTGTAAATTACGGCGAAGAACGCCATGGCTTTTTGCCATTTAAAGAAGTTGCTCGCACATACTTTAAAGAGGGTGTCGACGTCCGTAATGCCTCCATTAAAGATGCGTTACGCGAAGGCCAAGAAATCATTGTTCAGGTAGAAAAAGAAGAGCGCGGCCAAAAAGGCGCAGCTCTAACCTCTTTTGTCTCTCTGGCTGGTCGCTATTTGGTATTAATGCCAAATAACCCACGTGGAGGTGGCGTTTCCCGTCGCATTGAAGGTGAAGACCGTCAAGAACTCCGTGAAGCGATGTCTCAATTAGAGGTGCCTGATGGCATGAGCATCATTGCTCGTACCGCCGGTATCGGTCGTGATGCCACTGAATTGCAATGGGACTTAAGCTATCTCATGCAGTTATGGACAGCGATTGATGAGGCCGCCAAAGGCAATTCAGCACCCTTGCTAATCTACCTTGAATCTAGCCTGGTCATTCGTGCCATTCGCGATTACTTCCAGCCTGATATTGGTGAGATTCTCATCGACACCGATGACATCTATGAGCAAGCTGCGGCATTTATGTCAGTAGTAATGCCAGATAACTTGCCAAGAGTGAAGCGTTATCAAGACGATGTTCCATTGTTCTCCCGCTTCCAAATTGAGCATCAGATTGAAACTGCTTACTCACGTACCGTGCCATTGCCTTCTGGCGGCGCGATCGTCATTGACCACACTGAAGCTTTAGTTTCAGTAGACGTCAACTCTGCACGCGCTACCCGCGGTTCAGATATTGAAGAGACTGCTACTCGCACCAACTTAGAAGCTGCTGATGAAATCGCTCGTCAAGCACGTTTACGTGATTTAGGCGGACTCATTGTGATCGACTTCATTGATATGGAATCGAGCAAGGCACAGAAGGATGTTGAGAATCGCTTGCGCGATGCATTGCGCCATGACCGCGCACGCGTTCAAATGGGCAAGATCTCCAAGTTCGGCTTGATGGAAATGTCACGTCAGCGTTTGCGCCCTGCCCTCTCTGAAGGCAGCCACGTAACATGCCCACGTTGTAACGGCACTGGCCACATCCGCGATACTGAATCATCTGCATTGCAAGTCTTGCGCATCATCCAAGAAGAAGCGATGAAAGAGAACACAGCCGCTATTCATACACAAGTTCCAGTAGAAGTTGCTGCCTTCTTGTTAAATGAGAAGCGCGCCGAAGTGATCAAGATTGAGAGTCGCTTCAAGGTAAATTTCTTAATGATTCCTAATAAGCATTTAGAAACTCCGCATTACAAGCTTGAGCGTTTACGTCATGACGACCCCCGTCTTGACGATCAGAAAGCCAGTTATGTAATGGCTGAAGAAGCTGCCCGTGAACTTGAGACGGATACTGCTGTTAGTCGCAAAGACGCGGAAGTGAAAGTGCGTCCCGAGGCTGCAGTCAAAGGCATCACACCAAATGCGCCAGCACCAGCAAGTCAGCCACGTCCTGCACGCGTTGAAAAGGCGAATACAGAAACCGTAAGTACTGGTGGATTCTTTGGATTCATTAAGAGCTTGTTTTCTTCATCACCAGCGCCAGAAGTAAAACCTGCCGCTAGCGCACCACGTGGTCGCAATCAAAACAACCGTAACAGCAACGGCAATCGCAATCGTGGTCGTCGTGGCGAACGTAATGATCGCGGTGAACGCCCCGTAGAAGGTGTGGCAGCTAGCACTGAAGGCGCAAGCGCGCCTCGCGAAGCAGGTGCCGGCAAAGGTCGCCAAGATGGTCGCAACCGCAATGGCAATCGCAACCAAAATAATCAAAATCCAAAACCAGAAAATCAAGGTGCGGTAACCCCGGCTACTGAGGCTGCACCAGGAACTGATGCCGCCCCAAGCGCTGAAGGCGAAGAGCGTCGTGGTCGTGGTCGCAACCGTCGTGGTCGTGGTCGTGGTCAACGTGGTGAGCGCACCGAATCCAATGGTGATGCAGTGATTGCCTCAGTAGTTGCAGTAGCAACTTCATTCTCAGGTCCGCCTGTAGGCATGGCAGGAGCATCTGCCTCCATGCCAATTCAGAACCTCGCACAAAGCTTTGGCAACACTATTGCCCCAGTAGCTTCTAGCGAAGTAAAAGAACGTGCACCGCGCGAGCAAAGAGAGCCTAGAGAGCAACGCGCACCGCGCCAAAGCAATCGCTCATCAAACACAGGTTCAGCGCCGACTACTCAAGTAGCAGCTGCGGCAACAGCAGCCCCTGCAATTGAAGTCATTGCAAAGCCTGCGCCTGAGCTTCCAAAGGTCGCCTTCCAGGCGCTAGAAGAGACTCCATTGCATAGTGTTGTTCAATCTGCTGGCATGGTCTGGGTAGCAACAGACTCCAGCAAGCATGCAGAAGCGCAAACTCAGATGAAGGCAGAACCAGAAATGATGCCTTTGGGTCGCGCACCCAAGGCGCCAGTAAGTCTGCAAGACGGTCCAATGGTTTTAGTTGAAACCGGCGGCAAAGAAAAAGCGTTGTAATCTAATTTCTCCAGACTGCTATTTATCCCACAAGGATATTTGGCAGTTTGGCAGAAACACCGTTTCACAGCCATAATTAGGCATGGCTGAAAAAGTAATCCCCATACGTTTAGATGAAGGCAAAGGCCTTACGCCGCCTATTCCTGATCAACTCATTGCCCCCAATGCCTCAACCCAAGATACTCGCGGGCGGAGACTGCGAGATTTACGAATCTCTGTAACGGATCGATGTAACTTTCGCTGCACTTATTGCATGCCAAAAGAAGTATTTGATCAGCACTACCCCTACCTTTCTCATGGCGACTTACTGAGCTTCGAAGAGATCACTAGATTAACGACGATCTTCGCCACCTTAGGCGTGGAAAAGATTCGCCTGACTGGTGGCGAACCCCTGCTGCGCAAAAACCTAGAAGTGCTTGTTGGGATGCTTGCTAAAATTAGAACTGCTGCGGGTGAGCCGCTAGACTTAACGCTCACTACCAACGGCAGTATTTTGCGCAAGAAAGCTGCTGTGCTAAAAGCAGCCGGCCTTCATCGACTGACAATTAGTCTTGATGGCTTAGATGATGATGTCTTCAAAAAGATGAACGATGTCGACTTTCCGGTAACGGATGTGCTCGATGGCATTGCCGCAGCGCAAGAAGCTGGATTCACTAACCTCAAAGTAAATATGGTCGTAAAAAAAGGCACTAACGACCAAGAGATTATTGCAATGGCTAAGCATTTCAAAGGCAGCGGGGTCACTCTACGCTTTATTGAATTTATGGATGTTGGAAGCTCGAATGGCTGGGATATGTCGCAAGTACTCCCCTCCCAAGAAGTTGCTAACCGTATCAATGCAGTCTTTCCGATTGAGCCCATTGAAGCTAACTATATTGGTGAAGTTGCCCAGCGTTGGCGCTATGTCGATGGCTCTGGCGAGATTGGCTTTATCTCTAGCGTGACTCAAACTTTCTGCCATGAATGTACTCGAGCTCGCATATCTACTGATGGACAGATGTATCTTTGCCTCTTCGCAAACGAAGGCTTTGATTTCAAATCATTACTACGTTCAGATGCAAGTGATTTAGAAATTACCAATGCCATTATGGGCACTTGGTCAGTACGCGAGGATCACTATTCAGAAATTCGGGGATCAAATACGATCAACCTTAAAGGCATCCGCAAAGTCGAGATGTCGTACATCGGCGGCTAATGATTACTTCAGATCAAATTACAGGACTTATTCTGGCTGGCGGCAGAGCCCAAAGAATGGGTGGCATCGATAAGGGTTTCATTCCTTTTCATGGCAAACCCTTGATTGAATCTGCGATCAGCCGCTTAAAGCCTCAAGTTAGCACCATTCTGATTAATGCCAATCGCAACATCACCAAGTACGCCCACTACGGCTATCCCGTCATCATGGACGAGACCCCAGATTTCTCGGGCCCATTAGCGGGATTCTCTATTGGCCTAAAGCATTGCAAAACGCCCTATCTTTTAACATCTCCCTGCGACTCCCCTCTATTGCCAACCGACCTTGTGGAAAAAATGGTGGCAGAGCTTGAGGGCAAGGAACTAGAGCTGATGTATGCATCCTCCAAGGATGAAGATGGGAAGGTTTGGGCGCAACCCGTTTTTTGCTTGATGCGCAGTAGCTTGCAAGATTCTTTAAGTGTCTTTTTAAGCAAAGGTGATCTGAAAATTGATCGCTGGTTCAAAGAGTTGAAAGTGGGAACCGTTATCTTTGAAACCCCTCAAGCATTTGCCAACGTCAATACGCCAGAAGAGTTGGCAGCTTTAGAAAAATTATTTCAATGAGCAACTCATTTAATCATCATTCAAGTCACTCCCCGAATAGCCCGATTCTTTTAACAGCGTCACTGCATGTTGATGAGGCTCGCAAGGCTATCGCCGATCTTGTCGCGGACTTAATTCATGAATCCCGAACAAGTAATGATGTGAGCAAGATTGAGCTTGTTTCTTTAGACCAAGCAATCAATCGCATTCTGGCTGCTGATTTACTTTCGCCTATTGATGTGCCATCTGCAGACAATTCTGCCATGGATGGCTTTGCATTTAATGGGGACTGCCTAAGCCAGGAGAATAGTGAAGTCGCCCTCAAAGTGATGGGGACAGCCTTCGCTGGCAAGCCTTATCTTGGCAGCATTGGCGAAGGTGAGTGCGTCAAGATCATGACTGGCGCACTCATGCCTGATGGCTGTGACACAGTCATCCCTCAGGAATTGACAGATACGCCAGACTCGGCCAACTCCTCAGCAGTGTCATTTAAGCAAAATCAAGTGAAACGTGGAGAAAACCGACGCTTACGCGGTGAGGATCTACAAAACGGGAAACCCGCCATTGTCGCTGGCCGACTATTGCGACCCTCTGACCTTGGCCTAGCAGCCTCCTTGGGCATTGCATCACTCAAAGTCCACCGTAAACTTAAGGTAGCTATTTTGTCCTCGGGCGATGAGTTGCGCCCACTCGGTCAAGCCTTGGATGCGGGAGATATTTATGATAGCAATCGCTATAGCCTGATAGGCTTACTCAATCGCCTTAATTTGGAATTGATCGATTGCGGCATTGTGCGCGATGATCCAGCCTCTCTAAAAGCAGCCTTTACCGAGGCAGCCAGCAAAGCTGATGTACTGATTTCTTCTGGCGGTGTATCAGTGGGTGAAGCGGACTTCACGAAACAAATCATGCAAGAACTAGGCGATGTAGGCTTTTGGAAAATTGCCATGCGTCCAGGTCGACCGATGGCCTTTGGAACATTGAAGCCAGTACAGGCCTCTGGGCATAAGACCCTCTTCTTTGGTCTGCCGGGCAATCCAGTGGCAGTGATGGTAACTTTCTATCAATTTGTACGCTCTGCTTTGTTGCAACTCAATGGCGCCAATCAGACTGAACCACCTTTGATCCAAGCCATTGCGGAGGCGCAGATTCGGAAAAAACCGGGTCGCACAGAATTCCAACGCGCTATCTTGGGGCGCGGTCCGGATGGAAAACCCACCGTCAAACTGACTGGTAGCCAAGGCGCTGGAATCTTAAGATCCATGAGCGAGGCAAATTGCTTTGTCATTCTGCCTCATGATCAAGGAAATGTTGCCGCTGGAGACTGGGTAGATGTGGCGCTTTTCGATGGACTGCTTTAAGATTGCTTCTCATGAAACTGACTAAAAAAGAAATCGCCTTCGTAGACCCAATGCATACCGCCAAAACCCTGGTTTTGGTTTATCTCTGCTTCTCTGTACCGATTGTGTTGTTGGCCTTGTTTGTGGCCTTCATTCGTGATGGCGCTATCCCCGGATTTACTGTGCTCTCAGCATTAATCTTAAATGCCTTGCTTGGTTTTGCTTTGCTCTGGATTGCTTGCAAGGTATACAACTGGGTGGCAGGTAAATTTGGCGGCATCGAGCTTGCCCTCAGAGAGCTGCCAGAAGAAATCGAAGCTGACTAATTTTCAGTCAACTTCGCCTTACTTGTTAATCTTTATTCGACTTTAAATACTTCAGCATTAATTAAACTTGGTGGTTTCTTACCATCAAGTGCTGCTCGTAAATTTTCAATCGCTAGATCTACCATTGATCTGCGTGTTTTTTCTGTTGCGCTAGCAATATGCGGAGCCAGCACTATATTGCTGCACTTTAGTAACTCCGGATGCACTTGAGGCTCACCTTCGAATACATCCAGGCCTGCCGCAAATATCTTTCCGTCTTGTAATGCTTGAGCTAAAGCAAAATCGTCCACAATGCCACCGCGAGCAATGTTAATCAGGGTTGCGGTAGGCTTCATCATGGCAATTTCCGAAGCGCCAATCGTGTGATGATTTTCAGCGGTGTAAGGAAGAACTAACACGACATGATCAGCAGTGCGTAGCAATTCTTCTTTTGACGCATAACTTGCGCCGCAGGCTTTCTCATCTTCGGCCGATAAGCGGCTGCGATTGTGATAAATCACTTTCACACCAAAACCTAGGGCGCGCTTAGCAATACCTTGACCGATACGACCCATACCAATAATGCCAACAGTGCTGTGATGCAAATCCATGCCCAGCGGGTTATTCACAATCGACCACTGATCCCATTTCCCCGCCCTAACCCAATGCTCGGACTCAGTAATCCGCCTTGCGGTTGCCATCAATAAAGCAAAGCCAAAATCAGCTGTTGTATCCGTGAGTACATCAGGGGTATTGGTTGCCATCACACCAGCTGCACTGATAGCGGGAACATCAAAATTGTTGTACCCCACTGAAATATTGGCAACGACTTTCAAATTTTTAGCCTGAGAGAGTGCCAGTGCATCTATCCGCTCGCTGCCCGCTACAAGCGCCCCTTCCACGCCTATTAGCGCCTTTTGGAGCTCTTCAGGGGTAAAGACTTTGTCTGACTGGTTGGAATGCACCTCAAAAGATTCCTCCAATTTGGCCAATGCCTCAGGAAATATGGCTCTAGCAACTAGGATTCTTGGCTTCAGGGTAACGGCGGCGGTATTGGCTTGAGTAGTCATAGCGTGACTTTACCTCAAGTAAATTCATCCTTTTGCCTGAAAAACAGGCGGATTCGGCTAAAATTGAGTTTTTATAACTTGGCGGTCCATTGATCTGGGCTCCTTACCTGCAAACCATCATGACTTACGTTGTTACCGAAGCCTGTATCCGTTGCAAATACACCGATTGCGTTGATGTCTGTCCCGTGGATTGTTTTCGGGAAGGCCCTAACTTTTTAGTCATTGATCCAGATGAATGCATCGATTGCGCAGTATGTGTGCCTGAGTGTCCAGTCAATGCTATTTACGCAGAGGATGATGTGCCAGGCGACCAACAGTCGTTTATTCAATTGAATGCGGAGTTGTCGCCTTCATGGACTTCAATTACCAAATCTAAAGCGGCGCTCCCGGAAGCGGATGAGTGGAAAGACGTCAAAAATAAACTTGACCAACTGGTAAAGTAAATTGCACTCCCCCATTGAAACCGATGCAGTCATTATTGGCGCCGGTCCAGTGGGGCTCTTCCAAGTCTTTGAGCTTGGACTGCTTGAAATCAAAGCTCACATTATTGACTCTTTGCCTGAAGTAGGCGGCCAGTGCATTGAGCTCTATCCAGATAAACCGATCTACGATATTCCAGCGATACCGGTTTGCACAGGCCGCGAACTCGTTGGCAATCTCTTAAAACAAATCGAGCCATTTGCGCCGCAGTTTCACTTGAATCAAGAGGTCTCCTCTGTTGAGAAACAAGCGGATGGTCGCTTTCTGATTCGCACCTCACAAGATGAACAGTTTTTAAGTAAAGCTATTTTTATTGCTGCAGGTGTTGGCGCCTTTCAACCACGTACCATCAATTTAGAGGGCATAGAGGCTTTAGTAGATAAAGACATTTTTTATCGCGTTAAAAATCCAGAGCAATTTACAGACAAGCGCATTGTGATTTGTGGTGGTGGCGATTCCGCTTTGGATTGGGCGCTACATTTTGTTGGTAAAGCTGCAAGCATCACCCTCATTCATCGTCGCGATGACTTCAAAGCCGCCCCTCAATCAGTCGCCAAGATGCGCGCCCTTTGTGATGCCCATGAAATGCGCTTGGAGATTGGCCAAATTACCAGCCTGAAGTCTTCCAAGGGAAAACTCACTGAAATTGCAGTTACCGGCATTGACGGCGAAGTTCACACCATTGCTTTGGATGCGTTATTGCTGTTTTACGGCCTCTCCCCTAAATTAGGTCCGATTGCGGATTGGGGTCTGGAGATTGATCGCAAACAAATCACTGTTGATACAGCCAATTTCCAAACCAGCATTCCTGGTATTTATGCTGTCGGGGATATCAACATCTATCCGGGCAAGAAGAAACTCATCCTGTCGGGCTTTCATGAGGCGGCTCTAGCTGCATTTGCAGCAGCAGCCTATATCGCCCCAGAAAAACAGATTCAACTCCAGTACACCACCACATCACCCAAGCTCCACAAAGTACTTGGGGTAAATCCAAGCACATTCGAGTAAGCTCTCAATATCACTGAATTATTTGACTGATTAAACTTATGCGTCAATATCACGACCTCATGAAGGAAGTCCTTGCCAAGGGCGTCCAAAAATCCGATAGAACCGGAACTGGGACCATTTCCATCTTTGGCCACCAGATGCGCTTTAATCTGGCTGAAGGCTTTCCGATGGTCACCACCAAGAAGCTTCATCTCAAATCCATTATTCTGGAACTGCTCTGGTTTCTCAAAGGCAGCACCGATAACAATTGGCTCAAAGAACGTGGCGTTTCCATCTGGAATGAATGGGCCGCTCCTGATGGCGATCTAGGCCCAATTTACGGCTATCAGTGGCGTTCTTGGCCAGCTCCCAATGGTCAACACATTGATCAGATTGCTGAAGTTGTGGAAACTCTTAAAAAGAATCCAGACTCTCGCCGCATCATTGTGTCCGCCTGGAATGTGGCCGATATTCCCCGCATGGCTCTAGCGCCATGCCATGCCTTCTTTCAGTTCTATGTAGCGGATGGCAAATTATCTTGCCAGCTCTATCAACGAAGTGCCGACATCTTCTTGGGCGTACCGTTCAATATCGCCAGCTATGCATTGCTAACCCATATGATGGCGCAACAATGCAATCTGGAGGTGGGCGACTTTGTGTGGACTGGCGGGGACTGCCATCTTTATAGCAACCACTTAGAACAGGTTGATCTCCAGTTATCAAGGGACTTTTATCCATTACCCAAGCTCAAGATTTTACGTAAGCCAGATTCGATCTTTGATTATGAATTTGAAGATTTTGAAATTGCCGGCTATGAATCTCACGCTGGCATTAAAGCACCCGTGGCTATTTAAGAAAACAAAAAACCAATGACTCAATTAGCAAATCAACCCGCCATCTCCATGATTGTCGCCCGCTCTCGCAACCATGTGATTGGCCGAGACAATCAAATGCCATGGAAGATCTCTGCAGATTTGCAGTTCTTTAAAAGAGTCACAATGGGCTACCCCGTCATCATGGGTCGGAAGACCTGGGAATCCATTGGTCGCCCCCTTCCTGGACGTCGCAATATCGTAGTGAGCCGTAACGCTGACCTGAAGCTCGCTGGGGCTGAAGTAGTGAGCTCCCTAGATGAGGCACTCGCCGCCCTAAAGGAATTTCCTCGGGTGTTTGTGATTGGTGGAGAGCAGTTATTTACACAAGCCTTTCCAAAGGCGGACCGCCTGTACCTGACTGAGATTGATATCGACGTAGAGGGTGGCGATACTTTCTTTAGGATTCCCAATGCATCCGAATGGAAAGAGGTCGAGCGCACGCCGGCCTCCGAGGGTGATATTGCTTTTAGCTTTATTACACTCGAGCGAAAGTAAGCGTATTGGGTTCACCGGCATCTGTCGTCAAGAACCATTTCAGGCAGTATCAACGACTACAATGATCAAAACTTATACGGCTGGCTTGCAACCACTTATATGCAAAGGCTAGAATAAATCGGAGTTTTAGCAGCTCACTCTGATTTATTCGGCATCAAAGCTTCTTCGTAAAACTGTACTGAGCAAAGGCTTGTTCAGCAACGTTAAACCACTGAGCTTCCATATTCCTGAAAACGCGATAATCCTCGAAAATCTTTTTGAACTGCGGATTCTTGGCAGACTCTTCAGCGTATGTTTCTTGAGCTGCCTTAAAGCAAGCATCCATTACTGAAGTGTTGAACTTGCGTAATACCGCACCGCTTTGAAGAAGTCGCTGCAAAGCGGGTGGATTTAGCGCATCGTATTTAGCGCACATATCAGTATGCGCCTCAAAGCAAGCCGCTTCCCACGCAGCCTGGTACGCTGGTGGCAATGAATCCCACTGCTTCTTATTGACCAAGAATGACAAACCAGCGGCGCCCTCCCAAAAGGCGGGATAGTAGTAATTCTTTGCTACCTTAGCTAAACCCAATTTCTCGTCATCGTAAGGACCAACAAATTCAGCCGCATCAATCGTGCCTTTTTCTAAGGCAGAATAAATTTCACCAGCAGGTAACTGCTGTGGCACCACACCTAACTTGGCAAGCACTTGGCCAGCAAAACCTGCGATTCGGAATTTAAGCCCCTTGAGATCCTCCGGGGATTTAATCTCTTTACGAAACCAGCCACCCATCTGTGTTCCTGTTTGCCCACC
>CANCBK010000022.1 GCA_947374315.1 Burkholderiaceae bacterium
TACGCTCGACGATTACTTATTGCAGCAATCGGAGATTGGTTTAAAGCGCCATATGGAGCGCAATTTCCCCGATCCAGAAGATCGCGCTAAGGAAGAGGTGCGCTATCACGAGCGTTTAGTCTTCGAGGTCAAGACAATTGCTCAGATGGGCTTTCCTGGCTACTTCTTGATTGTTGCGGACTTCATCAATTGGGCCAAAAATAATGGCGTGCCAGTTGGCCCCGGTCGCGGATCTGGTGCTGGATCTTTGGTAGCTTATTCGCTCGGCATTACCGATCTAGATCCACTGCGTTACAACTTACTCTTTGAGCGCTTCTTAAATCCTGAGCGGGTATCGATGCCCGACTTCGATATTGACTTTTGTCAGCATGGGCGCGATCGCGTCATTCAGTATGTGAAAGATAAGTACGGTAAGGATGCGGTAAGTCAGATTGCGACTTTTGGCACGATGGCGGCAAGAGCGGCAATACGTGACGTCGGTCGCGTGCTTGAGCAAGGCTATAACTTCGTTGATGGTATCGCTAAGCTGATTCCGAATAAGCCAGGTCAATATATGACGATTGAAATGGCCAAGAAGGAAGAGAAGCAATTAGCCGAGCGTGAGAAAAATGAAGATGAAGTCCGTCAACTCTTATCGTTAGCGCAGCAATTGGAAGGTATGACTCGTAACGTTGGTATGCATGCCGGCGGTGTGTTGATTGCACCGGGGCGCCTAACGGATTTCTGCCCTCTCTATACCCAAGAAGCAAAAGATTCGAAAGATCAAGATAGTGGCTCAGTCATTAGTCAGTTCGATAAAGATGACGTGGAAGCTGTCGGCTTGGTGAAGTTCGACTTCTTGGGATTAACAACCCTGACTATTTTGGCTGCTGCTGAGAAGTGGATTCAAACCTTACATGCTGATCGCAAAGATTGGAATATTGGCGAGATTCCACTGGATGATGAAAAAGCTTTTGAGGTTCTCAAGAACGCCAATACCGTTGCCGTCTTCCAGTTAGAAAGTCGTGGCATGCAAGGCATGCTGCGCGAGGCTAAACCCGACCGTTTTGAGGACATCATTGCGCTCGTTGCGCTTTATCGTCCCGGTCCAATGGATTTGATCCCAGACTTTATTGAGCGTAAGCACGGCCGTCAAAAAGTAGAGTATCCAGATCCGCGGATTGAGCCTGTTCTGCAAGAAACCTACGGCATCATGGTTTACCAAGAGCAGGTCATGCAGATGGCGCAAATGATTGGTGGCTATTCACTCGGTGGCGCGGATATGCTGCGTCGTGCGATGGGTAAGAAAAAGCCAGAAGAGATGGCGCAGCATCGCAAGATCTTTAGCGATGGTGCAAAAACCGGCGGCATTACCGAAGCTAAGGCCAACGAGATTTATGACTTAATGGAGCGTTTCGCAGGGTATGGATTTAATAAATCCCATGCTGCTGCTTATGCCCTCTTGGCTTATCAAACGGCTTGGTTAAAAGCGTACTATCCCGCAGAATTTATGGCGGCCAACTTATCGCTCGCGATGGATGACACCGATAAGGTGAAGATTCTGTATGACGATTGTTCTGCTAATGAGATTCGCGTGTTCTCGCCAGATATCAATACAGGCGTATATGTATTTACCCCTTTGCGTGCCCCAGATGCAGCTCCCGATTCACCAATTAGTCATATCCGTTATGGCTTGGGGGCGGTAAGAGGGACCGGTGAGGCGGCAATTGAGGTCATCGTGAAAGCGCGTGAATCTGGAGGGCCATTTAAGGACCTATTTGATTTTTGTGCGCGCGTTGATCGCAGGCAGGTGAATCGTCGTGCAATTGAGGCTTTGATGCGCGCCGGTGCATTTGATAGCTTGTATAAAGACTCGGTACCTGCTGGCGGCAATCTCTACGATATCCGCTCTACTTTATTGGCATCGCTCGCTCGCGCGATTGAAGCTGCTGAGCAGGCTGAAGCCTCCATTAATCAAGTGAGTTTATTCGAGGTGGCAGGGGAAGCGGATCGCCATTTGCCTGAATTGGTTCGTGAACCAGTTTGGTCTGAGAAGAAACGCCTTCAGGATGAGAAGAATGCTTTAGGTTTGTGTTTGACTGGGCATATGTTTGACGCCTATCGTGACGAGACGGCGCATTTCATTCGTCAACCACTTTCTAAAGTGACCGAAGGTAAGGATCAGTTGATCGCCGGAATCATCACCTCTGCACGGATGCTAACAGGGCAACGCGGTCGGATGATGATTGCGACGATTGATGATGGAACCGCTGCAATTGAGGTGACCCTCTATAGCGAGGTATATGAACCGAATCGCTCTTGGCTTAAGGAAGATGAGCTACTGGTGGCTAAGGTGAATGTCACTCCGGATAAGTTTTCTGGAGGCATGCGAATTGTTTCTGAAGCGGTGATGGATATTACGGGTGCCCGTATGCGTTTTGCGCGCAATGTGCATTTATGTATCGATTCGGCAATTGACCTCAATTCTTTGCGTAGTCAAATTAGCCCCTACTTAATGAGTAATCGAGTACGTGATCCAAAGTTAGGCCCTGCGGCTGCAACCATGCCAGGTGGTAATGAAGGCATGAAGGGGTTAATGCTGACGGCTGCGGTCACCACCAGCGGCGGCGCCTGCTTAATGCAGTTCCCTGAAGCATTGCGGATTTATCCTGATGACGCTTGCTTGCATAGCCTCAATCAAATTTTGGCGGCCAAGCAATCGAATGTTGTGCAGGTTCACTACCTCTAAGGGATAAGTTCAAAACTTTTTATTTTTGGGTAGCGTTTCGGAGGGCTTCAATCACCTGCAGTGGCTCGAGCTGATCAAGGCACTCGCTATTGCTGCTAGCACGATCTTCACAACCCGCCTTACGACAGGGGACACACTCACCAGGACCTTGCAGAATAGTGACGTTACCAACCGTTTGGGTGCGCGCTCTTAATTGATAGGGTTGTTCGCCAATAAAGCCATTGGGCCAGGGGCCAAAGTTGCTTGGTGGTGTTGCGCCAAATAGGGCAATCGTTGGCGTATTGCACGCTGCGGCTAGGTGGGTAATGGAGGTGTCTACACCCACGTATGCGATTGCACCGCGAATGAGCGTGCCCGCTTGAGGAATTGATAGTAGGCCTGCGGTATCTATGACATTCTGGCGCGTCGTATTGTCCAGTAGGGAAAGAATATCTTGATTGAGTTGTAGATCTTGTTTGGCTGGCGATGCACTAAGAACTACCTGAAAACCTTGTTTCACAATCCAGGCAAGCAATGTCTGCCAATAGGCAAGTGGCCAACGTTTGTAAGCGGTTAGTGGCCCAGGGTGGACCACTACATAGGGTGAATGTAGTTGGGTGGCAATGCTCGGGGCGATGGGATCGCCTGTAGGGGGTGTCACCGAAATGGCTTCGCTAAACAAGTCCCGGGGATTTTTATAAAACGTCTGAAGTAGGCGAAGCTTTTCGGTAATAACATGTTGTGCAAAATAATCTACATCGACAGTATCCAGACAAATTGCCCGCTTCCAGATATTCTGCCGATCACTTTTCTTGCTCTTTTTCTTATTTTGCTCTGTAAGGCCCTGGGGGTGCCCACCGAGAACGCCCACTCTTCTGTGCGCTGCGAGCAGACCATAAAAATAGGCGCGATCACTAGGCTGGGTCACTACCGCTAAATCGTAGCGCTGAAAGAGGCGGAAAAATAAGGAAAGATATTCACCTAAACGGGGGCGGTCTGAAGTTTCAATGGTCTGCGCAATATCTGGATTGCCCTTAAGCATATCGAGTTTCCCGCGATATCCCAGAAAATGAAATTCTGCATTTGGCCAAAGTTCTCGCGCTTTTGAAATGAGCGGGGTGGTGACCAGCACATCGCCAATTTGGCGGGTTGCGATAAATAAAACTTTTTTAGGTTTGAATGTCGAGAATGCAGGCATAGAGTCAGTTTTTCGTCATTTCCCTAGATTGCTTTAGAAAGAATTTTCTCGCGCACACGTCGCGCATTTTCTGTGGCATTCGATTGATCATTGATGCGGTGGTAGAGATGCAAGACTTCAGTAGCCCATGAGCCCGATTTGCGAATCAAACCTTTATTTTGAAGTCTAAAAACAAAATCCGCATCTTCGTGACCCCAACCTGTCATGGTTTCATCAAAGCCGCCGATAGCCACCGCATCTACTTTCCAGCAGGCCATGTTGCAGCCCTTAATGCGACGCCAAACAAACTTTTTGTAGTTTCTCCAAGAGCCATCACCCAGCTTTATCTTGAGGGGCCAATATTTATTGATGCCTCCAGATAGGCGATGGCTGAATAAATCGTCGGCAAACTTCTTGAAGTCCCACTGTGACCAAGAGAGTATCTCTTGGGTTAGGCTCTCGCTAAGTAATACTCGGCTACCCGTGATGAGGTACCCCTTTTTAGATAGTGCGCGATGCTGAGCAACAAAGTCGGGTTGAACAATGCAGTCTCCATCTAAAAAAACGAGATAGTCACCATCTGCTGCATCTATCGCCTGATTGAGGATGCGTGTTTTGCGAAATCCCTGATCTTCTTGCCAGAGATGAGTAATTTTTACGGGAAATCCAGGTTGAATCTCTTCAATCAGATGTTTGGTTTCATTAGTTGAGCCATCGTCAGCAATGATGACTTCAAAGTTGGAATCTGTCTGAGTGCTCAGCGACTCAAGGCATCGCTTTAGGGCCTGTGGCCAGTTATAGGTGGCCAAAAGAATAGAGATCATTTCTGTCGATGTTCGTGAGGATTATTGGCCTCTTGATGGAGGTTCCATAACTTCATGTAACGATAGTAAGTGCCTTGGCTATTGGAGATGGCAAGGGCTAGGCCTTGGGCACCATCCAGAAAGCCTGCACGAATACAGTAGGTGCGAAAGAAGGACCACAGACCATGTAGAACCGCCTTCAATGGAGTGCTTGTTTTGCCTTTGGCAAAGGCTTGCTCTGCCGATGCGGTGGAATAGCGATCAATCTTTTGTAACACTTGGGAGTAGTTCATGAAGCTGAAGTGCAGCATTGGGTTTTCAAGCTTGGCCACTTGGCCGGCGGGAATCAGGCGCTCATGAACGAGATCATCAGAGAACCGGGCGGTTCCTCGCTTGAATAGCCTGTCTACATAATCGGGGCTCCAGCCGGAATGGCGGATAAAGCGGCCGCAATACCAAGAAAGGCGTGGAATGGCAAAACAGTCCACATGGGCTGAATGATGTATAGCCGTCAGAATCTCACTTCTAAGTGTCGGAGTGAGTCGTTCGTCGGCATCCAAGGAAAGAACCCAATCGCCGGTGGCTAAATCTAAGGCGCGGTTCTTTTGGGGGCCAAATCCAGGCCAGTCGGCCGGTTGGGCAACGATGGCCCCATGATTTTTGGCGATTTCTAGGGTGCGATCAGTGCTATTGGTATCCACCACCACAATTTGCTGGGCAATTCCCTCTAAGGAGGCCAAACAATCAGCCAAATTGGCCTCTTCATTGCGGGTGATGAGTATGACGGATAAGGTGGGCATAATTCATTATATGAATGCTCAAGACCGTACCGCCCTAAATCGCTTAATTCAGTATCTCAAGCCCCATATCGGCATGATTATTGGCTCTTTATTGGCCATGGCGCTAGTGGCGGGCGCCGAAACCTCCATTCCTGCTTTAATGAAGCCTTTGCTGGATCGCGGCTTTACCGGCCAACTCAATAGCAAGCTCTGGCAAGTTCCGGTTTTCTTAGTAGGGCTAGCGCTCATTCGCAGCCTCGCGCAGTTCCTCTCCAGTTATTTGCTGACTCGTGTGATTAACGCGGTCTTGCTGAAACTACGGGAGCAAATGTTTCAAACGCTCTTGCATGCGACCACCACCTTCTTTCAAAAGAATTCTGCATCCAACTTAATCAATGCGGTTGTTTTTGAGGTGAATAATGTCCTTACCATTATGGGTAGCATGCTGATTAGTTTGGTCAGGGATTCGTTGACGGTGGTTGGGTTGATTGGGTATTTGATTTATTTAAATTGGCAATTGACCTTAGTCGTGCTGGTGATTTTCCCTATCATCGCTTTTATTATGAGCAAGATTAATAAACGCTTGCGCTCTTTAAACCGAGAGCAACAGAGCTTAACCAGCGAGCTTGCCTATATTGTTGAAGAGTCGGCGGCAGGTTATAAGATTGTGAAGGTACATGGCGCTGAAGAATATGAGATGCGTCGCTTTATGGATAAAGCGGAACGCTTACGACAGTTCTCATTAAAGTCCGCGGTGGCGGGCGGGCTAAATCAGCCTATTACACAACTCATTGCTTCAATGGCGCTTTCTGTTGTGCTGGTGATTGCTCTCATGCAATCATCCTCAGAGGGAACCACGGTAGGCGGTTTCGCATCCTTTATTACCGCCATGATGTTGGTGATTTCTCCAATCAAGCATTTGGCAGATATTAATCAGCCCTTGCAACGTGGGTTGACTGCCGCAGAGATGATTTTCTCTCTCATGGATCAACCCTTTGAAGAGGATGAATCCCGCAAGACGAATATGAAATCTCTTGATAAGACCAAAGGTGGAATCCGGTTTGAAGATGTGGGCTTTTCTTATCAGCAAGAGGCGGGTCGAAAGGATGCATTGCGCGGTGTAAATTTGAGCATTCATCCTGGCGAGGTAGTTGCTTTTGTTGGGCCCTCTGGAGGTGGTAAATCTACGCTGGTCAATTTAATACCTCGCTTCTTTAAACCGACTAGCGGACATATTTTTCTGGATGGTGTCCCGCTTGAAGATATCGTGCTCGCGGATGTACGTAAGCAAATTGCTTTTGTGAGTCAGGATGTCATTTTGTTTAATGACAGCATTGCAGCAAATGTGGCATACGGTGCAGTAGGTCCGGAGGGTGTTGATCGTGGTCGAGTGATTGAGGCTCTCGAAGCCGCAAACTTGTCCGCCCTTATGAAGGAGTTACCTGAAGGCATTGATGCACAGATCGGGGATAACGGTAATCGTTTGTCCGGTGGCCAACGACAGCGTTTAGCTATCGCTAGAGCAATTTATAAGGATGCCCCCATCTTGATATTGGATGAGGCGACATCAGCACTGGATTCTGAGTCAGAGCGTCAGGTGCAAGATGCTTTGGAGCGGCTGATGGCGGGTAGAACTACTTTGGTTATTGCCCATCGCCTCTCAACCATTGAGCATGCCAACCGCATTGTGGTCTTGGAACATGGTGAAGTGATCGAGAATGGCACGCACGAAGAATTGATTGCAAAGAATGGTTTGTATGCCAACCTCCATCGCATCCAATTCTCGAACGCCTAAAGAAGGGCTAGGCGATATTTAACTCAGAACGATGTCGTACTGCTCTTGGCGAAAGCTGCCTTCGGCCTGTAATTTGATGGGCTTATGAATAAAGTCGCCCAGTTGTGCCAAGAATTGGTTCTCTTCTTCCAGAAATAAATCAATGACATCAGGGGCCGCCACGATTCTGAATTCTCGCGGATTGAATTGGCGGTGTTCCCGCACAATCTCACGCAAGATCTCATAACAAATAGTTTGCGCTGTTTTGATCTCACCTTTTCCTTGGCAGGTAGAACAAGGTTCGCAGGTAATGTGAGCAAGAGATTCTCTCGTGCGCTTGCGGGTCATCTCCACTAAACCTAGGGATGAAAATTCATTCACGGAGGTTCTGGCGTGATCGCGCTCTAAATTACGCTTGAGCTCGTGCAAAACAGACTCTTGATGCTCTTTGCTCAGCATATCAATGAAGTCAATAATGATGATGCCACCCAGATTACGCAAGCGTAACTGACGAGCAATTGATTGGGCAGCCTCTAAATTCGTTTTAAATACGGTGTCATCGAGATTGCGCGCACCAACATAGCTACCGGTGTTTACATCAATGGTGGTCATCGATTCGGTTTGATCAATCATCAGGTAGCCACCCGATTTGAGATCGACTCTTCTGCCGAGCGCCTTATTAATTTCAGCATCCACATCGAATAAATCGAATAGGGCGCGCTCCCCGCGATGCAGTGTGAGCTTATCTAGTAGGTTGGGCATGTATAGCGTCGCAAATCCTTTGAGCTTCTCAAAGTTCTCCGCTGAGTCCACTCGAATTTGGGTCGTATCTTCTCCGGCAACATCGCGTAGCACTCTTTCGGCTAAGCTGAGGTCTTGATAGAGTAGGCTTGGTGCGGATTTGTGATTTACCGCCTCACGAATTTTTTCCCAGGTGGTGCGAAGGTAGAGCATGTCGTGTTTTAACTCTGTATCGCTGGCATCTTGTGCGCTAGTGCGCACAATAATTCCGCCTTTTTCATCGGTAGGCATCAGTCCCGCAAGGCGCGCCTTAATGGCTTCACGCTCTTCGGTCTTATCAATCCTTTGGGATACGCCAATATATTTCTCGGCAGCCGCATCAGTACCTGCTGGTGGCAAGTAAACCAAGTTGCGACCAGCAATGCTCAGTTGCGTAGTGAGGCGTGCACCTTTAGTGCCTAGGGGATCTTTGAGAACCTGGACTAGGACGTTTTGCCCTTCAAAGAGCAACTTTTCAATTTGTGCTTGAGGATTATTTTGGGTAATGTCCGCAACATGCATAAACGCCGTGCGCTCCAAGCCAATCTCAATAAAAGCGGATTGCATGCCTGGTAGCACGCGCACTACTTTTGCTAGGTAGATATTCCCCACAATTCCGCGTTGGCGTGTGCGCTCAATCTGAAGCTCTTGAACTGCGCCTTGTTGAATTAATGCCACCCTGGTTTCTTGTGGGGTGATGTTGATCAGAATCTCTTCATTCATATGCGAGCGACTTTGGCGAAATCCAGTAATTGGTTAACTTCGTAAATAGGTAATCCCATGATACCGCTATAGCTTCCTGTGATTGAGGGTATAAACGCCCCGCCAAGACCCTGAATTCCATAGGCGCCAGCCTTACCAAAGGGCTCCCCGCTGGCAATGTAAGCGGCAATTTGTTCCTTCGAGAGGTGGGCAAATTGCACTTCAGATACTTGCACTAGGCACAGGGGATTGGTTTCTGGATGAATGATTAAAACAAGGGCAGTCAATACTTCATGAGTCTGGCTGCTGAGCATTTCCAGAATCCGAGCAGCATCAGCCGCATCGCTGGGTTTTCCTAAGATTTCACCGTTAGGGTGTCCGGGTAAGCTTACAGTAGTGTCTGCGCACAAAATGGGCGCCCAAGGCTTGCCGCTTTTTTGCCAACGTCGTAAGGCGGCTTCTGATTTCGCAAAAGTTACTCGCTGTACATAGTCGCATGCTTTTTCATGGGGGAGCATTACTTCAAGTGCTTCGGCATCTTCGCCGGGTGCTGCAATGAGCAGCTCAAATTGCACCCCGATTTGCTTCAGTAATTCTTGGCGTCGAGGGCTTTGTGAGGCGAGGTAAATATAGGTGAACATCAATGGCTTACTCGCGATGATAGGGGTGACCTTGCAAAATAGTCCAGGCTCGATAGAGTTGCTCCACCAAGATGACCCTTGCCATGGCGTGAGGCAAGGTAAGGCTGGATAAGCGCCACATGGCTTGGGCATTTTCTTTGAGGCTAGCATCAAGCCCATCAGCACCGCCAATCAAAAAGGTGATGTCAAAGCCTTCTTGACGCCAACTAGCCAATTGGGTTGCTAGCTGTTGAGTGCTTTGATCTTTACCGCGCTCATCCAGGGCAATAATCCGGGATCCCTTGGGAATGGCAGTGATTATTTTTACCGCCTCTTTAGCGGGTGTTAAATCTGGCTTAATTTCTTTGATTTCAATGCTGCAATCAGCGGGCATGCGCTTAACGTAATCCTGAGTGGCAACTGCCACCCAGCCCGGCATTTTGTGACCAACAGAAACAATCGTTAAACGCATCGTCGAGAGATTACGCTTCGTCGTCCTCGGACTCGCTCGCTTTCACTAAACCCTTATCAGCCGCTAATTTCACGCGTACGGGCTTAGCACCCCACATGCCTTCAAGCTGGTAGTAGGCGCGCAGTGCGGGCTGCAAAATATGAACCACAATATCGCCGCAGTCCACCAATACCCACTCACCTGTTTCCAAGCCTTCAACTGAGATTACTTCACCACCCTTGGCATTGACATCTTCTTTAACAGACATCGCTAAGGATCGAGTTTGGCGATTGGAGCTACCGGTTGCGATGATGACGCGATCAAATAGATCCGTCATTTTGGTAGTGTCATAGACGCGAATATCTTGCGCCTTGACATCTTCTAGGGCGTCAATCACGACACGTTGTAATTTTGTTAAGTCCATGTGTTTTATGTATTTCTCTGAGATATTTTGTATATAGGGGTGATCTTAGCTTGATTATTGATACAGGCCGAGATTGGTAATGATTTCTAAAGCGTGAGAAGGGATTTGTTCGGAAGCAATCGTGCCCCTAGCGCTGCTTTTAAGTTGATTTCGAAGATCTGTTGAAGAAAGGTCTACTGAAAGACTGTTATCTAGATAAATGCGGCCAAATGGGCTTTTTTCAAGGGCTTCGGCATCAATACATTGATGCTTTTTCAGTAATCCCTCGATTTTAGAGCCAATTTCCAAACGGAGTTCGTGGTGAGGTCTGCTGGCTACAGCGAAATGCACATAGTTTGGCAATTGATCCCAGGATTGCCAGGAGGGGAGGTTAACGAGGGAATCGACCCCCATTAGCCAAATCAAGCTTGTATAAGGGCCAAATCGCTCTCTCAAGGCTTTGGCGGTATCAATGGCATAACTGGGGCCTGCGCGCTCAATCTCGATGCGATCGATGCCCACTTGGGTTGGTATCTTTAAATAGAGAAATGCTCTCGCTAAATCAATTCCAGCGGCTTCAGTCAGTTGAAAGCGCATTTCTGCGGAAGTAATGTTGGAGTCCTTTTGCCAAGGCTCACCACTCGGGATGAGCAAGACGGTATCTAGATTCAGTACTTTTGCGAAATGGGTTGCTAGTTTGAGGTGACCAAGATGAGGGGGGTCAAAGGTGCCGCCCAGAATGCCAATTTTTTTGGGAACGTCCAAATGTAATGAGTTCAAGTTAAGCTAACCAGTCGCGTGGCTGGAGGTAATGCTCGTAAAGCTTGGCTTCTGGTGTTCCTGGTTTTGGTTGCCAGTTGTACCACCACTGCACCACAGGCGGCATGGACATCAGAATGGACTCCGTGCGTCCACCAGAATGCAGGCCAAAAATTGTGCCACGATCAAAGATCAAGTTGTATTCCACATAACGACCGCGGCGATATTCTTGAAATGCTTTTTCTTCTGGCGTAAAACTGTCTTGATAGCGGCGCTCGACAATCGGCAGGTAAGCGTTGATAAACGCATCACCCACAGCCCGCGTCATGGCAAAACTTTGTTCAAAGCCAAGGCTATTGAAGTCATCAAAAAAGACGCCACCAATACCGCGAGGCTCTTCGCGATGCTTCAGGTAAAAATATTCATCACACCATTTTTTAAAGCGTGGATAGAGATCTTGACCAAATGGGTCTAGAGCGTCTTTAGCTGTCTGATGGAAATGCCTGCAGTCTTCATCTACGCCGTAATAAGGGGTGAGATCAAAACCGCCACCAAACCACCAGACCGGCTCCTTGTCCGGGGCCTGCGCGATAAAGCAGCGCACGTTCATATGGGTTGTGGGGACCTTCGGATTATATGGATGAAATACCAGAGAAACACCCATGGCTTCAAAGCTGCGTCCAGCCACCTCTGGCCGGTGATGTGAGGCGGAAGGGGGCATTTGATCGCCACGCACATGGGAGAACCCTACGCCACCTTTTTCTAAAATATTGCCGCCATCCAAAATACAGGTGCGACCATAACCCTTGAGTTTGCTATCTTCTGGCTTTTCCCAGGTATCCACAGTAAACACTTTGCCATCGAGAGCGCTCATTGCCGAAGTAATACGATCTTGTAATCCTAAAAAATACTCTTTTAAGGCTGCAATATTGATTTGGGTGTGCTCAGCGGATGACAAGGGTGAAGCGCTCTTTGAAGTGTTGAGTGGGGTCAATGGGTTCAATTATTTAACTGCGCGATAGCCAATATCTTTGCGATATTGCATGCCGTCAAACTGAATGTTGGAAATGGCTTCGTAGGCTTTTTGTTGCGCCCCCCGAACCGTGTCGGATAGGCCAACGACGCACATGACGCGACCGCCTGAGGTTATCAACTTGCCATCTTGCAACTGAGTACCCGCGTGAAAGGTCAGCTGATCTTCGGTATCTGCTGGGATGCCAGTGATGACATCACCATTGCGTGGAGTATCTGGATAGTGATGGGCTGCAAGTACTACGCCCAAAGCAGTACGACGATCCCAGTCTAATTCCACTTCGTTGAGGGTGCCATCAACCGCGTGATCGAGCGCATTTACTAGATCGCTACGCAAGCGCGCCATGATGGGTTGTGTTTCTGGGTCACCCATGCGGCAATTGAATTCCAAGGTCTTGATCTTGCCATCTGGAGAAATCATGAGGCCAGCATAAAGAAAGCCAGTGTAGGGAATGCCATCCGCTTCCATGCCCTTAACGGTAGGCATGATGACTTCACGTAATGCGCGCGCATGAATTTCTGGAGTAACCACCGGGGCAGGGGAGTAAGCGCCCATGCCGCCAGTATTAGGACCTTGATCAGCATCGAGTAAACGTTTGTGATCTTGGCTGGTGGCTAAAGCCAAAACATGCTTACCGTCGACTAAAACGATAAAGCTTGCTTCTTCACCGGTGAGGAACTCTTCAATCACCACGCGTGCACCTGCGTTACCCAACTTGTTGTCGGCAAGCATCATGTCAACAGCCGCATGTGCTTCTGCTAGATCCATTGCTACAACCACACCTTTACCCGCAGCCAGACCGTCTGCCTTAATCACAATGGGTGCGCCCTTGGCATCGATATAAGCATGCGCTTGTAAAGCGCTAGAGAATGTCTGGTACTCCGCCGTTGGGATGCCGTGACGTTTCATAAACGCTTTTGAAAAGTCCTTAGAGGACTCCAATTGAGCGGCTAGTTGAGTTGGCCCGAAAATGCGCAAGCCATTGTTACGAAACACATCCACAATGCCTGCGGCTAATGGCGCTTCAGGACCTACTACCGTGAGATGAATCTTTTCACGCTTAGCAAATTCCGCCAGCTCTTGCAGTCCTGAGATGGGAAGATTTTGAATGCCCGCCGCCGTTTGCTTCGCAGTGGCTGTGCCACCATTGCCTGGTGCGACATAGACCGTTTGTACTTGTGGAGATTGAGCTAGTTTCCATGCCAGGGCGTGTTCACGGCCACCAGATCCAATTAAAAGAATTTTCATAAAGAGCTAAAGGGTATGTTGATAAGAAGTATGTATTAAGCCGATAAAAAACTAGAGTGATGCATTAGTGAAAACTTCTTGAACATCATCTAAGTTTTCTAGTGCATCTAATAATTTCTGCATGCTCTCAGCTTGATCACCTTCAAGCTCGGTTTCCGTTTCTGGGCGCATGGTGACAGTAGCTAATTCTGCTTTTAATCCAGCTTGCGCCAAAGCATCTTGAATCTTCGAAAAGTCGGGTACAGGAGTCAGCACTTCCAGTGAACCATCCTCGTGGGCGATGACATCTTCTGCCCCCGCATCAAGCGCGATTTCCATGAGTTGGTCTTCATTGGTTCCTGGAGCAAACAACATCTGACCGCAGTGTTTGAACATGAAGGCAACCGAGCCCTCGGCACCCATATTGCCGCCATTTTTTGCAAATGCATGACGCACCTCAGCAACAGTACGTGTGCGGTTATCCGTCAAGCAATCAACAATAATGGCCGCTCCATTGAGGCCGTAACCTTCATAGCGAATTTCTTCATAATTCACGCCCTCAAGAGAGCCGGTGCCACGTTGAATAGCCCGTTGAACGTTGTCATTGGGCATGTTGGCGTCTTTCGCCTTATCGATTGCTAGGCGTAAACGGGGGTTGGTAGCGATATCGCCGCCGCCCAATTTGGCTGCAACCGTGATTTCTTTGATGAGTTTGGTCCAAATCTTCCCGCGCTTTTCGTCTTGACGTCCTTTGCGGTGCTGAATATTGGCCCATTTTGAATGGCCGGCCATACGGGTAAGTCCTTTTGGGTAATGTGGCTTGAAGACCTCATTTTAAGGGCTTCTCAGGTCAAGAATGACAGTCCCCCCACTTTTTTTGTTACACTCTCACCTCTTAGTTTGCTTCAATGCAGTTTTTCCACTGCAAACACCTGCCCCGGTGATGGAATTGGTAGACGTGCCGGATTCAAAATCCGGTGCCGCAAGGCGTGGCGGTTCAAGTCCGCCCCGGGGCACCATCTCAAATGGGCTGTTATTTACGCCACGAGATGCTTAAAACTTTAAATTTCGTATGTTTCAGACTCATTATTCATTGCTTGCTCAACAATCTTCTTAGTGAGTGTTGGTGAGAATAGCTCAATGAAGGTGTAAACGAATGAGCGTAGATATGCCCCTTGCTTCACACCCAGATGCGTGACGTTATTCCCAAATAAATGCCCTACTGGGATCACTCGAAGATTGCGGTCCCTGTCGGCGTCATACGCCAGCCCAGCAACAATACCAACACCCATACCGGTTTCCACATAAGTCTTAATAACATCGGCATCAATCGCCTCCAAAATAATGTCGGGACTTAAATTGCGTTGTGCAAAGGCGGCATCAATCTTGCTACGTCCCGCAAATGCTTTGTCGTAGGTGATGATGGGGTATTTCGCGATCTCCTCAAGCGTGATCGCTGATTGATTTAATAGGGGGTGACTCAATGGCACCATGATGACGTGTTGCCATTGGTAGCCTGGAAGCGCCAGCACGCCAGGGGTATTGGCAATACCTTCGGTTGCGATCGCAATATCAACACGATCGTGAATGAGGAGTTCGGCAATTTGTCCTGGGTTGCCTTGCTGAATACTGACCCGTACTTTAGGAAAGCGCTTGGTGAATTCAGTGAGGACTTTGGGTAGGGCATAGCGGGCTTGGGTATGCGTGGTAGCAATGACAAAGTTGCCCTGATCTTGACTCGCAAAATCTTTACCTACGCGCTTCAGCGTTTCGACTTCGTCCAGAATGCGTTCAATGGAAACAAGAATACGTTTACCTGGCTCAGTTAGTGAGCGAATTCGCTTTCCATGCCGACGAAAAATTTCAACACCCAACTCATCTTCAAGCTCAATAATGGCTTTGGAAACCCCAGGCTGAGAGGTAAAGAGTGCCTTGGCAGCACTGGTGAGATTGAAGTTTTGCCTTACGGCCTCTCGGACAAAGCGAAATTGGTGCAGGTTCATGTCGATTCCATTCTTTATATCAACTACGATATAGGAATCAAATTCTATATGATTTTCAGATCTTAAGCTCTAGATACCCAGCGCAAGGCCACAATTGCCAAAATGAAATACAACAGTGGCGGGGTAAGGGCGGTCAATAGGGCGGGCCAGGAGCCTAGGAGTCCAACATTTGAAAAGAGTGAGTTAAATAGCTGAAAGCTCATGCCCAACATAATTCCACCAAATACTTTGATGCCAACACTACCGGCTCTGACCTTCAGGTAGGCAAATGGCAGTGCCAAAGCCAGCATCACAAAAATTGTGAACGGGTAGATGATCTTTTTCCAGAAGGCGATAGAGTGGCGCTCTACATCTTGCTTGTTGTCTCTTAAATGGGAAATAAAGCGGCCCAAACTAAAGATCGACATTTTTTCGGGACTCACCAGTAACACGCTCAAAATCTGTGGCGTGACTTCGGAATCAAGACTCACAATGGGGTGAGTGAAGGTTTGCGCTGAGTAGATCGGGTTCAGTGGGTCGGACTGCTTCGCTTCTTTAAAGCGTGTTTCTGTTACATCATTCAGAATCCATGTCCCCGAGTGATCAAATCGCCCAGATAAAGCGCTTCTGATGGAGAGTAGGTGATAAGCATCATCGAATTCGTACATGCGAATATTTTTAATTTCATTGTCTTGTTCGATCTTGCCCACATTGACGTATCGCACCCCAGGCCTGATTGGGCCGCTGCCATCTTCATCACGCAGACGATCTTTTACCCATACCCCTGTTTTAAATTGAGAGCTATAGGCTGACCCAAGCGCTTTCATTCGAATTTGATCGGATAGGCTCTCGGTATAGGGCCCAAGCCACTCACTCATGATCAGAGTTAGGGCAACTAGGGGCAGTGAAATTTTGACTAGAGTGATTAAGCCTCTGCGAATATCCAACCCTGCAATGCGCAAAATGGTGAACTCTGATTGGCTGGCCAGCATGGCGAACACATAAATACTACCGATTAAGCTGGCAATCGGAATAATCTCAGAAATTCGGCTTGGGGCTTTTAATAGAACATGCAGTAGCGCTAAAGGAAGCGTGTATTGACCCTTGACTGAGCCGAGCTCACTCAAGATGTCGAAAAATAAAAATAGCGCAACCAGAGCAAATAGGATGAAGCCGAAGGTAGCGTAAATCTGCCTTGCGAGGTAGCGTTCGAAGATATAAGGAAACAAATACTTCATCTATTGGCCAAGAAAGAAGGCAATTGGCGACGCCACCATTTCAGCGATGGATTAATGCGATTGCGAATAAGTAAAAACGCCATGCCAAAAGCGAGTGCATGTATGGGCCAGGCTGCCACGAAAACATTCACCTTGCCCTGTGACACAAAGTTTTGAGTCAGATTCAATAGGTTGCTATAGATTAGATAAATCAGAACCGCATAAAACATGGCCGTGTAGTTGCCAAGCCTTGGATTGACATAGGCTAAGGGGATGGCAATCAATACCAGGCCAAGAGCCATTAAAGGCAAGCCGATGCGCCAAAGTAATTCAGCGCGATTGGGATTCATTTGGTCGGGATTTTGATCATCCATTAGCTGCTGAATGGTCTTCTCTCTATCGCGTGGCGCTGGATCAAGGGCGCTCTTGCTGTGAATTTGCGTGCTGTACTCTGCAAACTCTAGGATTCTAAAATCGGGCTGTGTTGGCAATCCTTCATAGCGTCGACCATTGTTGAGCACGATGGATTTCCCACCATCTTTTGCATTCTCAATAAATCCAGTAGAGGCGACGGCAACACTCAATCGACCATTTTTGGTTTCAGCAGCAAAGATATTTTTTACTTCACGTTTATTGATATCCAGCTCTTCAATAAAAAATACCCGTTCTGCTTTAGCGGACTCTCTAAATTGGCCTGCTGCAACCATAGACACATCGCTGCGCTGTTGAAATCGCTGGCTAATGATGGAGGATTCGCGATTAGCCCAGGGCCAAACAAACAAGGCCAGTAAAGCGATAACGATGATTAAGGGCGTCGCAAATTGCAGGATGGGGCGAATTAGGCTGGCAATACTGAGTCCACTGGCAAACCAAACAATCATTTCAGAATCTTTGTACCAACGCACCAGCACGATGAGGACGGCTACAAAGAGCGAAACGGTCAACAGGACGGCCATGTAGCCTAGGGTGGCTAAGGCGATCAGGACGAGGGCGTCCTCTGGATTGACGGCGCCATTGGCGGCAAACCCCAAAATTCGGATGACCAAGGTGGTGATCATGATGGTTACCAAGACCAAAAAGACGCCACCAGTCGTAAAACTGAGTTCGCGGCGAAGGGCTTGGTGAAAAATCATAACTAGACTAAATAATGTATTGGGATGGCTGTTATTGGCTTACTCAAGATGTAAGACTTCATGTCGGAGGATAATGGATAAAACTCCCTTTTCTCTTGAATTGACTTAAAACTACCTTAAGACATGATGACTATTCAATTTAGCACCAAGATTTTCTCGCAAGCCGATGTGCACAATCCTAAACAGCTCAAGGCAAGTTTGGCCACTTTACTGGCTCAGAACTCGGATTGCCTTGTTTTGGCTTACTCAAAAGCAGACTTAGATGCTTTGGGCTCGGCCAAATCTAAAGTGGGCCTCCTGATGGAGTTAGATCGACTTCTGGGTGGCTCGGTAACTCATGCGAATCTTGTGGGTGATTTAGATGGTCAGCAGGCCTCGATTTGTATTTTGCGCGCAGAAAAATCTTGGGCGGGCGCTGGTGTAAAGGCAAAACGCGTTCTGTTGGTTTGCTTGGGCGATGTCGCTGTAGCCAGCGAACGCAGCTTGAGTGCTTATTCAAAAATTGCCAAAGCGGCTTTAAAGCAATTAAGTGGTAGCGCGATTCAAAATGCCCTATGGTTCATCCCCAGCTTTGCCTTGGGTCATCGGGCCGACTTTATCGCAGAAGAGGTTCGCTTAACCATTCAATATGCTGGAGACCAAGCCTATCGTTTTGGTGTGCGTCAGCCAGCCATGAAGTTCAAGGCTAAAGACAAGGCCGATAGTTTCACTCAGCTTATTTTTGCGGGCAATGATGCTTGTGCTAAAGCGCTTAAGGCTGCGGTATCAGAAGGCGCTGCCATGGTTGAGGGCATGAACTTGGCTAAAGATTTGGGTAACTTACCTCCTAATATTTGCACGCCTACTTACCTGGGCAAAGCCGCACAGGGCTTGAGCAAGAAGACCGCCTTGAAGGTTGAGGTGTTGGGTAGAAAGCAGATAGAGGCTTTGGGTATGGGCTCATTTCTATCGGTTGCCAAAGGATCAGATACGCCTCCACAATTTATTGTGATGCGTCATCAAGGTGGCAAAGTGGGTGAGGCGCCAATTGTATTTGTGGGCAAAGGCATTACCTTTGATACCGGCGGCATTTCATTAAAGCCTGGTGAGGCGATGGACGAGATGAAGTACGACATGTGTGGCGCAGCATCTGTCATCGGCACCATGTACGCTACCGCATTGATGAAGTTAAAAAAGAATGTGATCGGCGTTATCCCCACTTGTGAAAATATGCCATCCGGTCAAGCCACTCGTCCTGGTGATATTGTGAAAAGCATGTCAGGCCAGACGATTGAGATTCTGAATACCGATGCTGAAGGCCGTTTGATTCTGTGTGATGCCTTAACGTATGTTGAGCGTTTCAAGCCGAAGGCGGTAATCGATGTGGCTACCTTGACTGGCGCTTGCATCATCGCTTTAGGGCATGTGCATAGCGGGGTATTTTCTGATGATGAAGGTTTGGTTGGCGCCTTAACCAAGGCGGGCCATGCTTCTCTGGATACCGTATGGCGCTTACCTTTGGATGCCGCATATCACGAGCAACTAAAGTCAAACTTTGCGGATGTAGCCAATATTGGTGGGCGCCCTGCGGGTAGCGTGACTGCGGCTTGCTTTCTTTCGCGCTTTACCGAGAAATACAAATGGGCTCACTTGGATATCGCGGGCACCGCTTGGAAAAGTGGTGCAGCCAAAGGCTCTACTGGTCGCCCAGTACCCTTGCTAGTGAATTATTTGCTAGAGCAAAAATAAGCGCAAAAGATAATCCCATGGCTCGAATTGATTTTCACAGCAATGTCAGTGATAAGTTGGAATACGCTTGCCGCTTGACGCGCAAGATTTGGAGTGCCACTCCTGATGGGGAGCCTGTTCGCAACATTGTGATGGTGGGTGAGATGGCGGATCTCAAAAAGTTAGATGAGCTTCTGTGGGTGTTTAGCGCTACTGATTTTTTGCCGCACTGTTTTATTGGTGATGAAGCTGCAATAGAGACACCCATCGTGTTGACGGATGATTTTTCTTCGCCAGCCTTATCTCAACTTCCCCATGCAGATGTCATGATTCATTTGGGCATGCGGATGCCGAAAGATGTTCCTGCGCTAGTTGCACGCTTCCCTAGAATTGTTGAGGTCGTGACTACTCATGAGGCGGAGCGTCTTGCGGGCCGTGATCGCTATAAGGCTTATCGGGATCTGGGTCATGAGTTGCATAATTTCGATCAATCTAAAGCCTGATTTAAGTTCACTTTTCCATGTTGATTCATCCCCAGTTTGATCCTGCCGCACTTCGTATCGGTTCCTTTGCCATTCATTGGTATGGCTTGATGTATCTCCTGGCTTTTGCCCAGTTCTTACTCTTGGGTCGTCTACGCATCCGCGCTCCGCAATATCAATCGCTGGGTTGGGCTTACAAGGATCTTGAGGATCTTTTGTTTGCGGGTGTATTGGGTGTTGTCCTGGGTGGCCGTTTGGGCTACACCCTGTTTTATATGCCGGGCTATTACTTGTCACACCCCTTGAGTATTTTCAAGATATGGGAGGGTGGCATGTCCTTTCATGGCGGGCTCTTAGGTGTGCTACTGGCATTATTTTGGTTTGCGCATCGTCGTAAGGTTTCTTTCTTTGTAGTGAGCGACCTCGTTGCACCCTTAGTGCCCTTTGGTTTGGCATTTGGGCGTTTAGGTAACTTCATTAATGGTGAGCTTTGGGGTAGGCCAACTGATTTACCGTGGGCCATGGTGTTCCCTATGGTGGACTCCATCCCTAGACACCCCTCTCAGATCTATCAACTCTTCGGCGAAGGCTTGATCCTAGGCATCCTCTTATGGATCTACTCTAGCAAGTCACATAGAGTGGGCCAGGTTTCCGGATTCTTTTTGCTTGGTTATGGAATTTGCCGATTCTTGGCAGAATTTGTACGTGAGCCCGATGCCTTCCTAGGCTTATTGGGGCTTGGGCTGTCGATGGGGCAGTGGTTATCGATACCTATGATCATTTTCGGGATTTACCTTATAGTGAGAGAAAATGCGAAAAACGGCACTCATCAGTAGTTAAAAGTATGGTTTTTAAGGTTTTTTGCAGTCAATTTCTATAAATTGCGCAAATTTCCCTTGGAAATGCTCCTTATTCGCTAAATTTACCCAATTTCTAACCTTTTGCACTCAATTCGAAAGTAATCCATGCTGGAGAAGTTAACCAAAGCTCGAAATTTGTCTAAAGCAAATAATGCGATTAAGCGCTTGATATCCGAGCGAGGAGAGTCCAACGCACTCAGCATGGCTGATGATGTGGTCAACAATTACCGGAAATTAGCCAAAGATCAGTATGTTTCTTTCTTTACATTTCTTTTTGAGAAGCTCAATCCTCAGGCTGATGTTGTGCTCAAAGCGGCGCAAAATTTTGTTGCCGAATCTAGTGCGCGTAATTACATCCAACTTCAAAAAGCATCAGAGTCTCCTCGTCAAGAATTTTTCCGTCGTTTAAATCGCGCTAGTCACGGCACTTCAGCGGTGGTGCAGATGCGTCGAGATCTATTGCAAATTTTAGATAAAAAACCAGAGTTAGCGGCTGTTGATTTTGATATGCGCCACTTACTTTCTTCTTGGTTTAATCCGGGATTTTTGAAGATGCATCAAGTTGACTGGAAGTCCCCAGCGGAAGTGCTTGAGAAGCTGATTCAGCATGAAGCGGTTCATGCTATTGATGGCTGGGATGACCTCCGTCGCCGACTGCAGCCGGATCGTCGCTGCTTTGCTTTCTTTCACCCTCAACTGCCTAGCGAGCCTCTAATCTTTGTTGAGGTTGCACTCTTGCCTGAGATCCCAGGGGTCATTACACCATTGGTAGATAAAAAGGCGGAGACTGTTGATCAAGTGTCTCAATATAAGGTTGCTGTTTTCTACTCCATTAGTAACTGTGAGCCTGGGCTTCGCGGCGTGTCGATGGGTAACTTTTTAATTAAGCGTGTAGCGGAAAAATTGCATGCCGAATTTCCGGGCATCAAAACATTTGTGACTTTGTCGCCTATCCCTGGGTTAATGGACTGGATTGCAGCAGGTGCTAATTTAGGCGAAGGTGTCCCTGCCGATAGGCTAAAGCCAAATCTTAAGGTGGCCCGAGATGCTGCTTTGGCGGTGCTCAAGCTAGAGAGTCAATCATGGAGTGAGCGATTGGCGGGCGGCTGGCACCCCGATCTTGCTTCTGAGAAAGAAAAAGCCGCTTTACTAGGCTTGGCAGCTATTTACTTGGGGCTGGCTTCAACTGGGCGTGATGGCAATCCAGTCGCGAAATTTCATTTAGGCAATGGTGCCAAGCTGCACCTGATTAATTGGGCTGGCGATCTGTCGCGTAAGGGTTTACGCCAATCCGCCGGCTTGATGGTTAATTACTTATATGACCTTGGCAGTGTGGAAGACAACCATGAGCGCTTTGCGAGTGGTGAAATAGCGTATTCAAGGGCTGTAGGCCGTTTAATGCAGCCTTAATTGAGCGGGAAAAGTAAAGCGGTGTATTGGCATAAAATGTGTCAGCAATATGTCAAAAGCTACAAAACCAATATTTAGTAGTTTTTGAATTCAATATAAAAAAGATAAATAGGAGATCAGCATGAGCAATGAATTTAATTCAGGATCAAACAAATCCAAACCGAATGAACTGCGCCGTCAGATTTTGGTAAGCACTGCAGTCGCCCCTTTGATGGGCTATGGGTCTGCGTTATTCGCGCAGGAAGCGTCGAAGACTCTGAATATTTCCCATCAATTTCCTGGTGGCACGATACAAGCTGGGGATTTCCGCGATCGTCTCTGCCGCAAATTTGCCGAGTCTGTTGAAAAGCGCACCAAGGGCGCCTTGAAGTTCCAAGTGTATCCAGGCTCATCGCTCATGAAAACAAATGCGCAATTTAGCGCATTGCGTAAAGGCGCATTAGATATTTCTTTATTTCCGCTGCCTTACGCCGGCGGTGAAGTGCCAGAGGTCAATATTGGCTTGATGCCTGCCCTGGTAACGAGTTATGAGCAGGCCGCAAAGTGGAAAACCGCAGAGGTAGGACGTTTACTGACCAAGGCTTTAGAAGACAAGGGAATTGTTATTCTGAGTTGGGTTTGGCAGGCTGGTGGCGTTGCTAGCAGATCTAAGCCGATTGTTCTGCCTGATGATGTTAAGGGAATGAAAATTCGTGGCGGTAGTCGTGAATTCGACACGATGTTAAAGGCCGCTGGTGCCTCAGTTATTTCTTTGCCGTCTAACGAAATCTACGCGGCCATGCAAACCGGTGCAATGGACGCTGCCTTCACTTCATCTACTAGTTTCATGTCCTTCAAGCTAGAAGAGTTGGCAAAGGGATTTACTAGTGCTCGAAATAAATCGTACTGGTTTATGTTGGAGCCTTTGCTAATGTCCAAGCAAATTTTTGATGCGTTACCTAAAGATCAGCGCGATGCGTTGATGGCCGCAGGCGCAGAGATGGAAAAGTTTGGCATGGAAGCGGCCAAGGATGATGACAAGACCGCTGCTTTGGCATACGCCAGAGCAGGCAGCAAGGTTGTTGACTTGGATGCAGCCATTGTTGAGAAATGGCGCGTTATTGCACGTCAAACTGCGTGGAAGGATTATTCAGAAAAGAATCCGACATGCGCTGCCCTCTTAGCCGCCGCAGAGAAGTTGGTCTAAGCCATGGCGTTCATTCTTCAAGCGGCCGGGCGATTGGCGTCCGGCCTTAACAAGTTAATGGTATTGCTAGGTTCACTTGCTTTAATCGCAGCTTCCGTCATCCTGAGCTATAGCGTAGCCTCACGTGCTTTCTTTCAGGCAACTACGGATTGGCAAGATGA